>JAUYJN010000005.1 GCA_030700255.1 Candidatus Peregrinibacteria bacterium
GATAGCTCCTTTTGACAAATTCTTCACCGCATATACCAAAATTTCCTCATTGTCGGTTTCGGCGATTGAAACTATACGAGCTATTTTGTGCATACTGATTTCTCCTCTGATAAATGATGTGCGAAGCTCAGAGAGATTTTCATCTTCAAGCTTCCTGTCTATTTGAATTGCACGTTGTACTTGGAGTTTGCTCAGCCCTGCGAGCCTTGCACCAAACTCGACAACCGTTTCAAACCCTTTTTTCTCATAAAGTTTTCGTCTATTTACTTCGGGTATCAGACCTATGAATTTGCGTTTCCAGTGGATGACGTTTTTTCCAAAATTTTCACATAGACCGATGAGTTCTTTGTCAGAAAGTTTTTCGACAACAAAAGTTTTTTCCATGAGTTTTTAACTAAAAATTATTGTGATTTATGGGTGAATTACCAATGGTGATTTTGTGAACAAATTATAACATTCGCTCACCATTTTCGGTCAAGGTTAAAACGTGAGAAATCTTGAACCACAAGCCAAAAAACCCAATTTTAACTTGCGGTAAAATACAAATATTACATGGTGAGTATTGACTTACTTTTCGTAGATGTTTTAACTGATAAATTGGTGAGTTTTGACTGATGAAGGTGGGTCGAAAAATTACCAACTCTAAGTATGTATTTTACGTAGCGAATCCCTAGTATATTTTAATATTTTTTATGTTTCATAATTCACGCATAGCATCAATTATTTCATCAAAAGTTGTTTCTTTACTAAACATAAGTGCCTGATCAAGAGTAAAAAATCCATTTTTCAAAACAAATTGAGAAACGGTTAATCCTGCGCCTGTAGAAGAAATCCCAGTTGTGATGGACACTCCGGCTTCTATAGATGGAGCCGAGGATTTTGAAGTACAAGTGACTGGAAATAACGATTTTTCGCCCACATTATCGGTGAAATTCGGTGCATAAATATTGATTCGCTCTAGCCCAATAAGTACTGCGGGGACACCTAATTTCTCACCAAGATCACGGACAAGGGAACGGATATAAGTGCCTTTTGATACAGCATATCGAACACCACTGAGCACCGGCACAAAGCACACCTCCTCTCCAATACTCACCTCGGAAACTTCATCCATCACATAATCAATCCCGCCATCATCATCTGTAGGAAAAACTGTTATTTCACGTGTTTTCAATTCCACCTCGATGCCCTTGCGAGCAAGCTCATAAGCACGTTTCCCATTTACTTTGAGAGCTGAGAATTGTGGTGGTAACTGCTGCTGGACTCCTACAAACGAATTAAGAGCAGACACTATTTTTTCCAATTGAAAATCATAAGGCTCAGTACAAACTGACAAATCAGAGCAGTCCAAATCAAATGTCGGACTTTCAATCCCAAATCCAATATCAGCAATATATGTTTTGTTAAAGTCACTAAACCGGCTCATAGCAGAGGTACCCTTGCCAATACCTATGATCAAAAGCCCGGTTGCAAATGGATCAAGAGTACCACTATGGCCGACTTTTAACCTCTTCAGAGTAAAGCCTCGCTCTCGAAGTCCGCGCTCAAGAATACCCCGAATCAATTTCACACAATCAAAAGAAGTCCATCCATGAGGTTTATTCACAAGGAGAAAACCGGATAACTTTTCTGAAATTTCCATACACACTAAAAGTTAACTGACAAAACACTTATTCCCACTAACTTTCTCACCACCTGGAAGAGTCAATTCAAGTTCACGACTTAGAAGTTCACGAGCAACGACTCGATCATCCCATGGAATTAGTTTATCACCCATAGCTTGAACCTCTTCACAACCTTTACCGGCAATAACTACAGTATCATTTTTGCGAGCGACTGTAAGCCCTAGACGAATAGCTTCTTTGCGATCCGGAATAAGCCAAAGCCCTTTATTGCCAACGCAAGGCCCCTCTTCACGTTTTATACCTTTCGCGATATCTTTGAGAATCTCCATACGATCTTCAGTATAAGGATCATCATCCGTAAGCACTATAAAGTCAGCATATTTATCAGCAACCTCGCCCATCTTTGATCTTTTTGACCTATCCCGACCACCACCGGTACACCCAAAAATAAGTATTAACTTACCTTTTGTAAGGGGTTTGAAAATCTCACAAAGCTGTTTCAGAGAATCCACAGTATGCGCATAATCCACTACAACAGAAAAGTCCTGCCCTGTATCTATCCATTCTTGACGACCTGGGATCGGTTCAAGATCCTCAAGTGCATCCTTGATTGCATGAGTGCTTATACCATTTGCGAGAGCTGCACTGATTGCAGCAAGAGTGTTATATATATTGAACTTACCTACAAGCTTGGTGACAATTCTCTCATTGTGATTTGGGATTTTTAGAACAAATTCAGTCCCACCGGCATGTAAATTTATAAATTCAGCCGTACATGTGCCCCGATTCAATCCATATATATAAGTAAAATCTGATGCAACGTCTTTGAACTCATCGTAATATTGATCATCTTGATTTAGCACTGCAACTTTCTTCACATTTGCCTTACGTTTACCTGCGCTAAGACTTCGAAAAAGCTTCAACTTCTCCCCTCTATATGCCTTGTGACTACCATGATATTCTATGTGATCTTCATCGATTTGAGTAAGCACGGCTGTATCGACATTCACACCATATATACGATGCTGAGTTATAGCATGAGATGAAACCTCCAAAACCGCATGAGTACAGCCGGCTTTTACCATGTCTCGTAGCATTTTCTGAAGAACAAATGGTGAAGGCGTATTTTGCTTCGTCTTGTTCACCCATCTATTACCTGCGATTTGAAAATGAGTACTGGTTGTCATACCAACTTTGTGCCCACTACTTTCAAATATTTTCGCGATAAGATGACATGTAGTTGTTTTACCTTTTGTTCCGGTCACACCTATAACGGTCATCCGACTGGCAGGGAACCCATAATAAACAGCAGCGGCCACAGCTTTTAACTTATGATATGCGAGCCTAAAAGGATGTCTATCCGGGAAAATTTTTTTAACGAAATCCATTATTTAAAAATTATTTAATCTGCGCATGTAAATTCATGCTCGAAAAAAAACTTCTTCGCTTTTTTCACATCTTTCTCTATTTGCGCTACTAGATCATCCGGATTTGAAAATTTCTCAACACTGCGGAGTTTATGAAACACCTCTGTATGAGCCTCTACCCCATATAACTCACGATCTTCAAAATCAAAAAGATAAACTTCAAAAGTCTCGGCTCCATCAAATGTATCCCGAGGCCCTAAATGCATAACCCCAAGGTACTGCGCATCCGGCAATGAAACGCGACATGCATAGACACCGGTCTCAAACTCACTAAAGTCCGGATAAACCAAATTTATAGTAGGAAACCCTAGAGTTTTACCCATACCGGCTCCACGAATTATTGGGGACGTAACCGCAAACAATTCTTTTATCATATCGAATTCATATTAAATATTACTCCAAATCACCGGCCATTTTTGGCTCAATCACGCCATACGTATTATCTTCTTTTCTATAAATCATAGAAAACCTATTTGTATCCAAATTCTCAAATATAAAACAACTATGTCCGATCAATTCCATCTGCTCTATAGCTTCTTCTTCGTGCATAGCCTCTGTATTTGAATAACGTTTTCTGCGAGTAATCAAAACCGGTGGAGGGGTAAATTCTTCATTTACGATGCGTGGGATCTGTATACCTGCTGATTCCATCACCCATCTACCCTCTTTGTCACGTTTGTGACTTCTCGATGCATAACGATTCACCTGTTTTTTTAATTTTGCGACAGCCAAATCTATGGCTTCTGTAACCTGATTCGCATGAACTTCTGCACGCAATATAGACTTTGGCACAGCCATAGTAATCTGACATTCTACATGCTTACCTTCTGTCCTATTTACAGCTTTCTTAATTTCAACTTTAACCCGTGTCGAAGGATCGTCCACACGATCACCAAGACTCCCCAAGGCTGCGATCTTATCTGTGACATACGACTTATGCTCAGGATTTACCAATATATCGTGCGTAGTGATATCTATCTGCATATTTATAGGAGGTTAAGAATTAATGCCCTTTCGGTAAAAGATTATAACGGAAAGGAAGAAGCAGAGAAAGAAACAATCAATATTTCCTGTTTACAGAAATTCATTTCGCAATTAAAACCGCCTAATATTTATTTGAATGAGCCAACTTTATACCTTCAACCAAATCCAATAAAGCTTTCTCCGGATCTAGGGCCTTCATAATTCCGGAAGCTATGAGTATACCGCTTGCACCAAGCTCAAATGCAATTTTTACATCTCGACAATCCTTAATACCGGCCCCAATAATCACCTTGCCCTCGCCTATAAATTCAACAGAACGATCTATAATTTCAGGATTGGCAGTTGAAACAGAGATATCACCACCTATGAGCTCTGTAGGCTCAACAGCTATCATATCAGGATCAAATTCAAGGAATGCTACGCCCTCTTCCGCACTCTCAGCACACACTATTTGCTTGAGACCAACTTCTTTGGCACGACGAATACAGTGAGCAAGTTCATCACGATTTATACGTTTTTCGGAATGATTTAGAAGAGTTCCATATGCTCCAACATCCTTTACAGCTTCAGGCAATACTCCACCAGTCCCCTTACCACATGAAATAGGATCAATATGTTGTACAAACACAGGGATATCCACAGAATTAACAATCTCTTTGAGATCAAGTGCTGAAACGGCAATACCTATAGACACGCCAGTCTCTTTTGCGACCTTTTCATGGATTTTTGCCATGCGGACTGCGTCCGCCCCAAAGCCTTCATCATAGACTTTGAAATTCGTAATAATCAGTGGAAATTTCATAATAAAAAGTTACATAACAGAAAGAAATATAGTACACATGAACATAATCGACAATAGATAGATTTGTGTAATAGTTTCAGACATTTAGAACAGTGTAGTTGAGACGTTGCTTTTGTAAGCGGAATTTGATGGCTCCGAACTTGAGAGGCGGAAGAAAATGCTTGGTCTTTTGTGGTCGTTTTTCATTGAAATACTTAAGCGTCTTTAAGTTCATCATATGCAATTGTGAGAGTGAAGTAAACGTCCTTCCTCGATATACTTTAAACCACTGCCAACGTATCTTTGCCAACTGTTTTTCTTTTACTTCCTAGTGAATTTCGAGTAATTTTGCTTTGGACATCGTGTGTTTGGGTTAAGTTATAGCGATTTAATTCTACCACGGTGTCCTAAATGTGTGTGTACTATATAACATATTAAAAATAATACTTGACGCGGGCGCAACAAGGTTATACAATCACGCCTTATAATAATTTATAAATCTACAATTATGTCACTGGACAAAAAAATAGTCGATGATAAAGAAGTAATGGAAATTATAAAAAATGCACTTGGTCTTGGTGAAAGTGACCTTAGTAATATAACGCCTATTTTACCTGCAATTGACTCAAAGGCAATCCTTGCAAAATTTGACGAAGAAACCGCATCTTTACAATCCAATCCTAAAGAAGCATTCACACTTCCGGATTTCAATGATTTAGAAGTTAAATCTGATATAGAAGAAGAAAAAACAAGGATTTCAGAGATAAAAGCTCAACATGCAAAAACATTATATCAACTTGCACAATCGGTGACCAAACGTGAAAAAATCGCTGTCCAAGCAGAAATTGAAAGAGAAAAGGCAATCATAGAATATTTAGACACTCTAATCAGCGCATATGAGTCAATGTTAATCGTCGCAAACAATAAATATGAATATAAAACTTTGTACGAACGAACAGCGGCTGAACTTAAAACTAAAATTGAAGAACTTGATAGTGACATTCAAGCTTTAAAAAAAAGTAAGCAAGCAGCTGAAAGCCGAAAAGAAACTGCTACAAATACAGTTATACGTAAACTAAAAGAGATAACATGGCTTCAAAGTGAGAAACCGAGTGAAGAGATAAAAGCAAATAACACTCTAATAGACACTCTAACACGTGAACTAGAGGAGAAGGCTACGCAACGTGATGCTGCAGACACAAATTTACAAACTGTAAGGAGAGAATTTAATGATATAAAAGTATCTCCAGAAGAAGAAAAACTAAACGAGGCAAGAGATACTATAGCTAAGAGAGATGAGGAGATCAAAGAAATTGAATGGGAAATAACGAAGGCCGTAACAGAAAGGGATTATGGCCTTATGGGAACTAAAGCCCAAGAGTGTCTAAGCAAAATTGCAGAAAAAGAGCAAGCGGCAGGCACACTCGCCGACCTTATGAAACAAATGCTAGGAAAGCCTGAAGAAGATATAACCAACTTATCAGAAGAGGAGCTTGAAGCGAAATTTAATACTACTTACGCAAAACATTTAGATGCACGAAGAGATATACAATGTAAGATAGAAACACTGAATGAAGAATATAATATTTTAGATAGAAGAATTGAAGAAATAGAAGTGCAAATATCTAAAACACGTAAAAGAAATATAGATGTTCAAGTATATTTAAATGATGTAAATCTAGTACCTAAACTACATAAAGACAAAGAAGCATTTTTAGCAGAGGAAGGGAAGGAAGCTACGATTATAGACGAATTAGAAGAACGTATATCAACTTTAGATGAACTTAAAAAGAAACTTGATGAAGTACCTGTTAATAATGATGAGAGAGAACTTAAGGCAGATGATTTCAGAACAAATACACTTGAGCCTTCTCAAAATAACGTAGATGTTGCTATCAAACTGGTAAAAGAAAAAAGAACACTCGCGGAGACTATTGATAAAGAAGTAATGGAAATTATACTATTCAGCTCAGAAGAAGCAAGAAATGAAAGCCTAGTAAGAAGATTAACTGACGAAAACAGAAAAATTCTGCGAGCACAACTAGTCGCGACACTAAGCGCAACCTCTCAAACTACTGAGGTTTCACAAGCAGTCTTTGATGAATTAGCACAACTAGTCGCGACACTAAGCGCAGCCTCTCAAACTACTAAAGCTTCACAAGCAGTCTTTGATGAATTAACACAACTTAAAGAATCAATCAAAATAAGAAATGTAAGACAAAATCGTCTAATCACAGCTCTTATGGTTGCTGCTTTACTTTTAGTTGGTGGTAACTTCTTCAGCGAAGACAGTAACAATACAAGTCTAACAGGATATGATGACAGGACGGAAGAAGAGGACGACGACGATAACGATACAAGCGCAGAAAACACGGATGACACAAATAGTACGGAAAAAACTGAAGCTACCACTGCTGCTCTTACTTGGATACCCTCCTCCGCAACTACCCCTACTCAGCAAGAAGCCCCTACCCCTGCTCCTACTTCTACTCCTACTCCAACCCCTCCTCCAGCTACTAAAAAAGCAAAAGCGCCTGCCACAAAGAAACCTGCTTCAACAGAACCTACACCTACACCTACCCCATCACCACCAAACCCTTGGAGGAAACCAAACATATAAACCACACTTTATAAACACGAAGAAGGCATGAAAGATGTTTTTGACCGAACCGGTTTAAGGGGACAAACCTAGATGTTTTAACAAGATTTGCAAAAACAGAATTTGGCATAGAACAATCTGAAATAATGGCGATTCTTAAAGAATTAACAGAATATTTATCAAAAAAGGGAGAGCTTCAACAATTAGAGGTATTAAAAAATTACTTAGATGAGGCGACTAGACTGATTACAACATTCCCACGCCTACGTCAAGCTGAGGTTCCTTATTAGGGACCTCTTTTTATGGTAAAATATAAAGATTTTATAAATGTACATAAAAAAACTATCCCGCTAATGCAAAACTTCCACTGTCAATTCACCCCCTCTAACTCATTCGACTCATCTCGTAAGTGTTTTTCACTCGAATCAAGGCTAGTTTGGGCAAAAGAAGCTTCAGAGAACGGAGAGAGTAGTCCTGCCGAAATAGCAAGACATGCTATAACGCCGGAAAAGCTAGGGGAAGCTATAGTCAAACAACTTAGAAAGATTCTAAAAAAAGATATCCTTAAGGTAACTAGTGATAGTAAAGCCAGAGAAAGCACATCGCAAGAAGTAAGAATTGGAGGGAAGAACTATACAATTAAAAATGATGATTTAATACAGCTTGGATCACATCAATTAACTCGATCACTAACGGCCTCTCCACTTTGGGATGATATTAAAACTGCAATTCCAGATATAAGCAGTAGAAAAACAGAAATCATAGATTTGATGAGTTTATACAAAATTAGCATGACATCTCTTATACCAAAGGATGTATTTTGGCTTAAAACACTAAAAGAGGGGCTCTCTGAAACAGATAGAACAGAACTACAAGAGCTGGAAGATGCCTGGAATGAAACCGCCTCTCAGGACAGAGGGGAATTCAAAAAAGAGATGGAGAAAGAGTACAAGGCGGCAGTGGAAGATTCTAGAAGAAAAATGGAAGATGAAGAGGCGAAAGAAGCAGCTAAAGAGGGCCGTGCTACATCAGCACAAATGCGTGAATGGAAAAATTTTACCGATAAATTTAAAACAAAATCCGGCACAGTCGATAAATGGGAGGGTCTTACACCGGAATTAAAAACGCTTACATTAAGTAGTAATGATTTTACTGATCTTTTATCCATAGATGACATAAAGGAAACAAAATTTATAAGAGAAGATGCCGAAGGGAAGGCATTAACATTTGAAGCAACACCGGAAGAAATAGCCCTATTTGAAAAAATAACTGCATTCATTGGGGGGAATTTAGGATTTGGAGAGAACGTAATAAGGAATATGCAATCTCAAGTATCAAATGATATCTCAAACCCAACAAGCGAACCTGAGCATATTAAACAAGCGGAAGGAATGAGATTAGTATTAGTAAACTTGAGACAATTTGCAACCGGTTCTCACATATTCAAGAAAATCCTTGAAGATTTCAAAGGAAAAGATTATCAAACATTCTATGGAGCTTTCTACGACAACAACGGTAAGTTAACAAAAAGTAATAGCAAAGGACTAGGGAAATACATTTCAGACCTTGGATTAAAAGATGCTCTTACAACAGAAGAATATAATAAGATATTCCTTGTTGTATGTCCAGCTGCAATATATCAAACTTGCACCTCTTTAAAGAAAAAAGAAGAGGAGGCGGAAGCAAAAAGTGAACGTAAAAAAATCGCAGAAAAAGAGGCTGAAAAAATGGCGAAAGCGGAAATAGCAAGAATGAATGAGGAAAACGAACGTCAAAGAATTCAAGCACAAGAAACTGCAGAAAGAGAACAAAAAGAAGCGCTGTCCGCACAAGAAAGAGCAAAAGAAGATGCTAAAAAAGCAGAAGAAGAGGCGAAGAGACTTGAAGGTGAAAGGGCCGAAGCGGAGAAACATGATAGAGAATTAAAAGCACTTAAAGAAAAAGTAGGAACTGCTAGCACAAAAATGAAACAATATATTGACACTGTTAACCCAAATACAACTCAATGGGTAAATTTAAAAGACTTATCAGAATTACAAAAACCAATTCAGGACGAAGAAATCGAAAATGCAAATGAAGAAAACACATTTGAAGATTTACGAAAAGAATATATTGAAAAGGCAATAAAAATATATATGAGGGATTTAAGAGAATTAAATGCGATAGATTTCGCAACAAAAGTAAGAGGAGATAGCGTTTATGTAGAAAGTAAGTCAAAGGTAATACAAATCCCAGGGGGGGATACAACTACTATACCAGCGAAAAAAACATACATATCATTAACTATTTTTACCCTTGCACTAGAACGAACCGGGCTCAATGAGTACAAAAGATATTACTCAAGAGAGGCGAAGGATACGAGAGATGCCCTGTTGGCAAAGGCTACAAAAGCATTTGAAATTTTCAAAAAAGCAGACACACCAAATGAAGACATAGCCCCGGAAGATCTGGCAAAACCGGAATTCGCACAAATATTTGCTGAATTTAAATCCGGATCAGCTCCAGCCATCGCTTCAAACACGCCAAAACCAAAAACACAAGAAAAACAAAATCCATTTGATGATCTCGGGGATGATGCAAAGTTTACACAAACAAGAGGAAATGCACTCAGATTTGCGAAGTCAGGAAATATGAATAAAGCGAAACCATTATATGAAGAGGCACTTAAGTATGTAGAAGATAATTACAACCTTGGAGAAGGGGCGAATTCAGTCAAAATAATAGATAAGTACCTGGCAGTAGGTATTGAATACATAAACTATCTTTACAAGAGCATGGGAAGCAAAGCAGACGTAAAGCATTTTAAAAAAACCGTCGAACGCTTATCTAAAGTAAAAGATTACTGTCATGAATTTAAAATGCCTCTAGCTCAATGGGAACGGGCTTCAAGTCAAATACACGAAATAAAACTAATAAAATTTGGAACTGGCCCTGATAAAAGTTCAGAACTAAACTTCGCTGCACAAATAGCAGATCCAAGGGCCAAAGCCACATTTACAAGAATAGAAAGTAATGCAATAGAAGATACCAAGGGTGAAAAAGAAGCTTCTACATTTTTCTTTGAAGGAACATATACATTTGAGAATATAAATACAATCTTTACACAGAGCAAGCTCACGATAAACAACGTCGAAGTATCCTTAGAAAAAGGTAAAAAGTATAAAATAGAACAAAAGAATGGTGTTTCAAAAATAATTGAGATTATAAATAAAGGGACGTTACCAAATGGCGACACCCGTGTCACCTACAAAATAGATGATAAAACAAAAACTATTGTCATACCAAAGGATGGTGAATACAAAGTGATAGTCGAAGGTAGCATTGTGTATAAAATACCTTCAGTGGAAGAAATAGACGTCGCAAGCCTAAACAAAAGATTAAAGCAACTTGGGAAAATCAAAATAACAGAAGAACCCACTGAAGCTATTGCAGAGAGTAAAGATGTACAAGAAGAAACAAAACCTGCAATCGAAGAAAAACCAAAAGTTCACTCATATGGTCTACCGGAAGATAGGGCTGCGCTCGCCGGTTACATAAAGACAACCGAGGAACTATATATAAATAATGGAAATATAGTTAGTGCATCGATTATTGCGGAGACAATAGAAAAGGAATTTCCAAATATGGAAGGTGATGCTGCTCTGTATTTTGCAGATATGTGTATGGCTATAGCTGATGGTCTTTATAAACAATTGGCAAATGATGAGAGGACAGATTATGCAGACGTGGATATACGCTTAACTGAAGCGTTAGAATATTTTGAAAAAGCAAGTAAATATTCAGAGGTGGCAAAAGCTACCGGAAGTATAATAACCAGTGAAGTCCTAGATCAAAATCTAAGTAGTCATAGCTTGGGACAACTACAAAGAATTCAAATAAGTGATATTTCCGATTATAAAATCACAAGAACTTTTGATGTAAAAATAGATCCGATTGATAAAAAAATATCAGAGAAAATCAGTGCCGCAATTGAGGAAATAAATAAAGAGCGGAAAAAAACTAAATTCAAAAAATCATACATCAAAGATAATAGTATATTTGTTTATGTTTTCTCAGGAGACTCAATAAATAATAGCATAATCGATACAACGACAAAGTCACCACTATCTCTCAAAGAAATAGATGCTAAAAGAGTTGCAGACTTGGCCATCGCTGAAGCAGAGTTAGAAGTGGAGACGCAAGAAGAGCATGTCGCAGAACCTGTGGTAGAAACCGAGGCGGAAAGAATCACAAAAGAATTTGATACAAAAATAGCATATCTTATGAATGCTGATGAAAAGCCTGAAGTCGATGAAATGCTAAAACAAAGAATTGATTTCGATCAAATACTCGATTTATATAAATTGACTGAATTTGGAAGTTCAGACAAAAAGACAAGTTATGAAGGTCTCGCAGAGAAATTCATAAGTCTTGCGATAGATGGCATGATGTCAAAAATGGAAAGTTCATTCACTATTTCTCAAACAAATAATGGCAGAAGACAATCATGGTTAAAAGATAACAAATACTCTACAGAAAACTTCCTTGATTACTACTTTGAAAAAATGGGTGTTAAAGAATTTAAGACGAAACTCATTAGCAATGAAGATATTAAAGAAAAAGCCGAAACACAATTAAATGGAAGTGAATATGTAAAAACCGCCCTACTCTTCGATGTTTCAATTAGTGATAAATTTAAAGCTATAGTATCAAAAGCAGATACAAAAACTGTAGGTGAATGGATTTACCCGGATAGAGTGCCGGACCCTATTACAGATGCAGGACTTTCAAAGATGTTAGCACCTGCAAGATATTTAAGGTGGGTTAAAGAAGAAGTCTTCAAAGATCAAAGAGATCTGTTCCATGAAGATGATAGAGATGCTGCAGAAAAAATAATAAAAGATTTTTTGATAGCGAATCTAAGCAATGATAGCCTTAAAAAAACTGCTGAAGAAGTAAATAAATATGAAGAAGTGCCAATCACCGATCTCGAAAATGCAACAAAAGAAATCCTCGCTACAGATATATTTATGAATGCGGCAACACTTGAAAGTGAGTTGATTGAGAAATTTGAAAACAAGTCTGATGGAACAAAGCAAAGGCTCGCAATCAGTTCAACAGACGGTGATAGTACAAATGAAGGTATAAGATTCAGACAACTTGCACTGGTTGCATTCAGAGAAAAATTTGAACACTTCAAAAATGATACGAATAAAGCACCATATAGCTCAAGTGAGGCATTGAGAGAAAGCTGGCTAACCGTATATCAAGCTTACAATATCCAAACATTCTCACCAAAGAGCTTTGAAATATTTGAACTAACTGATGCGCCTCGGCACATAGACAGAAGTGACCCTCTAGATAAAGCTCTTGGAGATTTGATGCGTGATGCAGTGATGTATTTCGCAGAAATATATTTGAAAGAAGCATTGCAAGAAGCGAAATTTAACGGAGTTGATTTCCGGGCGAAATTTGCAGTAAAGGACGGTTCAGGAAATATCACATACGATGAAAAAGCATTCTTCCGTGCTATTGCAGAAACAGAAATACCTGATGCCGAAGGCGACATATATGCATCGCTAGATTATGTGACACATTTCTTAAATGATTTTGATTCATTTAAATTTGAAAAAAGGGTTGCAAAAGCTATCAATCCGGAAACAAAAATACTCGATACAGCCTACGTATATTCAGGGGATTCTAAAAAAGTGGAAACATGGAGAGATGGAGCAAAGGAAACTACAGAATCTTATAATGAAAACGAAATTAAAAGTAATAAACCAGCCTTAGATTTCATCAAATGGTTTGGAAAAGAAACAAAGTCAAATGTTCCAAAGAAGATAGATCCTAGTGTGCTTTCGGCAATGACCGGGAGGCTTGTTGCAACTTTAAATAATGAACCTGTCCCAGCTGAAGTTGCTTCAACACAACCGGAAATAATGGTGGGAGATGAGAAATTTACACTTGAAGCTATAAGCGAGGCCGTCACCAAACAAGGACTCATGGACGGTAAACGTTGGGATCAAATCAAGATAAACGATATATTTTTAGCAAATATAATGCTTAATTCAGCATACGTCGATGATGCTGTTAGAATTTATATGGAAGGTAATAAAGATGAAGCAAATGTTGAAAATAGAAATGGGTTCTTCTACAGATATCTAAGAAAAACTTATAAGAAAAAAGATAGGGAAGCCTTATTAGCACTTACTCCTGACAAACTCACAGACAAGCTTAATAAAGAATATGAAATCCCTCGTGAACATCTAGTTCATAATTTCGATGTAGCCGGAAAATTAAGAGAATATCAAGAAGAAACGCTTGGAGCAGAAAGTGTCACGGCGACACTTGAGCGAGAAGAAGATGAACTAATAGCAGAAACAAGGAAAGATGAAGAAGATGAAAAAACTACTCTACGTAGCAAGGCTGCGGAGATTGAAGACCAAAGAATTCAAGCCATCGCCGAAAGATTAATTGATAGTGATGCTCTAGCAGCTAAAACTCTAATAAAAGGAATGAGCCATCAAGAATCAAAAGCTTCAGAAAGAGGAATTTCTGAGGCAAGAGATACAACTAAAACGACAGCCGAATTCTTGAATAGAACACCGGATGCGGAAGTCCAAGCAATGTTTGATAACATAAATGCATTTATAAAATCAGAGATTAATAATGCCGATCCAAAAGCAACTCAACTTAGAGCTGCTCAGATTGTAATCAAAGATATTTTAATAAATGCTGCGCATGAAAATGGTATAAGACCTCCACTTAAAAAATATGATCTCGGACAAGTACTCATACTAAATAATTTACGCATCGCAAATCATTTGGTAAATGTTATGCAAGATCAATCTACTGAGATGGTACCTGAAGAATTAGACCAAATGCTCACAGAGTTATTTGAAAAAGATGATACATTTAGAGAGCTACTTTTCAGAGACGGTCTGTCACTCGAACCACTTAAAACAGCTTGGATCGAAGCAAGAAACAAAGAACCACAAAAATTAACAGCCGACCTACTCCGCGAAATACTTCTCCGTCTTCCAAGTACAGAAGAGCAAATCAAACAAATCCCAAGTGAAATAATGCTCCGGTGGTATGAGAAAACAGCTGACGGCGAACTCGTATTCAAAGAGCAATTAGATACAATGAAAATCGTCCTAATCATACTAAATAGTTTCGGATTTAGAATCCAATCTCTTGATCCGCCAACTACTTCTTCTGAAAATGAATTAGCAAATGAAGTACTCACACGAATAAAAGATATCCTTAATATTTATCACCCTCGTAACGAAGCTCTCGGGGACAAAAACAAGGATGGAGAACCGGGCAGGGATTACACTCTTAAAGACCCGTATAAAGCTAAACTTTTAAGGCTCACACCTTTGGCGGAAGCTGCGACATTTGAAGACGCAAGTTCAGCTGAAAAATTTGAAACATTAAAAGCTGCCTTCTTTGACGCAATAGGAAATGTAAGGGATCGCCGAGACAGAGCCTCAACTCTGGAACCTTACCGAGAAGTTCTAACTTATCTCAATGACAAGGATTTAAGTGTTAATACAGATAAACAATATATGACACTATTTTACGAGACCTTAATGACAATGAAGGCTCCTGAAAAAACTGAAGTCATAAGAAGTGAAGAGTTAACCGTACGTGAGCAAGTAATAGATGCTGAACGCACAAAACTTGCAGAAGAAACAAATTTACAAAATTCATTACTCGAACAACTTTATAGAGAAAACGTATTAATAGATGCAAAAGAAACGATCGATGAAACGGGAGGACTCAAACTAAAAGATTCAAAAGTTGACTTCAGTAATTTACAACATTTAAGTCGCAATGTATTCTCAGAAAAATTCAGATACGCAGTCAAAGGCGGGGAATTTCTAACGGGAAAAGAAGCGGGAGAAGCTTACGGAACAGCACTGAACCTCCTACTTTCAAGCAAAGCCGCTGATAAATCAATTGTCGGGTTCGGTGATTTTGCACTAAGTAAATTTTATAAAAACACCGCCGGAATAGATTCCCCATTACAAGCGAAAGAAAAATTCTTCAGTGATTACAAGGACATAAAAGATGTTTTAAAAACTATCGCAGAACATCAGGATAAAAATCCTGAAATAGAAGGATTCGAAAAAGGATATGAAAACGAACCTTGGTACAAAGCATACAAACCACTTGCGAAACGTACGGCACGTATACTTTATGATCAACTGCAAAGAGATGGCGTACTAGAGAAAAAACTCATAATAGACCCTAAAACACTTAAATTTTTAGAAGAAACACTACTACGTGGAGAAGCTCCTAAAAGTCTGGAAATGATGGAGACTGAAATGGAAAGCTATATGGTAAGCAGCTCGAAAATTATAGATGTATTAAAGAAAATCAATGAAGAAATCGGTATTGTAAACATGATCGAAAGTACCGAAGAAAACGCAGATCAAACAAGGCTTTATACAATTACCGGATATAGTCGGTTACACTCTCCATACAATGATAAAAATCAGCCGGAATACGTTTCATTTGCAGAGTACCTGGAAAGACTACATCTACTGCAAACTCAGATGAATATTTACAATGGTATGGATAGAGAAATGAATAAAGAAACATCGCCTCATCAACTTTGGCTTAAAAAATGGAAAGAAAAAAGTTTCGATAAAACAACCAAAGAAACATATAGATGGTTGACCGGTGATTTCACTACGAGAGACCAAGGGGAAATGATCAATTTCTTAAACGAAGTTCTCAACAAATATAATAAAGAAAGGCCGGAAATCTTGAGATCCGCACATAAGCAGTGGACGCTCGAAGAAATCAAGCAAGCTCGCAGATTTGATGCAATGCATGAAGGCATCGCTGCAAATAACCAATTAAATGATCCAAGATCATACAAAGACAAAAGATTTGGCACATTACTGGAAGACGCAGAAACTGACGCAAACTTACAATTTGAAAATCTCAAAGATGCTTCCGGACCATGGAGCGAACATGACATTGCATTCAACTACGGACTCACAAGTGAGAATTCAAGACTGCAAAGTTTCGAAGCGGTTTACATTTCAAATAGAATGAAAAAAGATTTCGTTGAAGCGTTAAAGTCACTCGATATAAGACCACCGGAAAAGAAGCAAAAAATGATAGATGCTTTCCAAAATAATCCTGACGATATAGCCAAATTATTTTATGCAATTCTTGGCAAAGAAGAAACAAGGAAACGTCCAGGGTTCTTCAAAGTGAATTTCGAAGAAGTAAAAATAGGAACCGATAGAGTAAAAAGACCTTGGGCGGTAATGGATATTCCACAAGTAGACTGTGCGAGTTTCTTAGAAAAAAATCAAGAAATAATTCAAGATTTAACATGGAAGACCCCTACTCTAAGAGAGATTGTACTTGCCAAAGGAACCCCTGGATTCATCGAGTTTTTCCAAAGAGGTGAAGTCCTCGAACATATAGTATATGACCAATCAGAAGCAGCAATGGCAAGGTTACAAACATCAGAAAATCCGCTTGATAGTTTGATGGAATACACACTTCGAATTCATGAAATAAGCGATAGAGGAAAATCAATCGACAGACCAAACCGTGCAGAATTAGAACAAAAAGCCAAAGAACAATATACGGATTTATACGAGATGTATGTAAATCGTGACTCAGCATGGCAACAATATACAAGCAATACATTTGTGATGAGCAACGACCCTGAACTCAAAAAAACAGAAGAATTGAAATTCAAAGGTAAATATGCGGACAAACTCCTAAAAGACGGTATCTCGACTATGAGCTTCATGCTTGAATACCCAATTACATGGGATACAAAATATGACAGATTTATAGATGTTGATACTGTTCATAATTTGTATGAAGCAATAGGGATTCTATTTGCCGAGAATCTAAGTGGATTTGGAGTAGACAATGAAAATATTGAAATAAGCACACTACAAAAACTTCTTATAATACGTGATTCAAATGAAAAGATTTTTGATGCAAACAATAAAACGAGATCGGATCGAATGTCTAAATTAAAACCTAGACACATAGATGCTATAGCGACTGCGATGCAGTTCGGAAAAATCTACAAAAAAGCAATCGAACAAGGTGAAAATAGAAAACAAATGGTATTTGATATTTTTAGAAGTAAAAAAGATGGAGGTATAGATATAGCCTCATTGTTGAAAGCACAGGACGTGGCATTTAAAGCGAAAGGTGTCGATCTTACAGCTGATGAACTTTATAAAATAGGTGATGACCTACGTACAAGACTCGCTAACAACACACTCAGCCATATAGAACTAAGTCGAGATATGGAGGGCGCAGCCATAGAATATATGGACTTCCGAACTTTACTTGCCTTCCCTGTCGAGGGTTACGAAGGCATAGATGATGAAGTATTCATGCAATGGAAACTGAAAGTAAGTGGACAAGCAAAAGAGCTATTCACCGAAAGAATGCGCCATCTGGTCGCACCATTCATTGATGCCGAATTAACACCTTCAAACCTTGATAAAATTCTACAAGCCTATGTTGATATACAAGATTTAAAGCATAAACAATTAGAAATTAAACCGTATGGCGATGAATATTCCAATATAGAAAGTGAAATAAAAAACATAGATAAAAAGTTAAGCAAACCTATGCCGCCGGAGGCAAAAACAAAGCTTGAAGAAAGAAAACAACGTTTGATAATTGCCAAAGAAACACTAAAGAAATCAAAAGAAGATTACGATGCACTAAGTACAAAAATTGGAATAATAAATGATATATTGGAAAAAGAAATCGGAATTGATTATGCGGTAGAAAAATTAGAAAAATTACTTGTAAATGATTATGGTGAACTTTTGAGAAAAGCTGTAACTGATTTACCGAAAATCGATGCTGCGAGCTTCTTCGGAGGATTTGGAATGAATGTAGATGTTATGGCGGAGAGAGCACAGCTCGGATGGAATGCGGGAATCAATCTGCCAAAAGAACATCGGATAGATCTAATGCTAACAGTCACTCCGGGAGACGGAGCCGGCGTTCAAGCCGGAGGATCAAAAGGATGGAACGAGCTCGGTGCGGAGGGCAGAGGAAAAGTACAAATTTTCGCGCATGGAGGATTTAATGCGGGACTAAATGATACGGTAGCAAGGTTCAATGGAGGAGTCGAATATTCAAAACTTGAAGGCGGAAGACGTGAGTCACGTGGAAGTATAGGAGCCTTTGCAACTGCAGAAATAGGACCGGATGGAATCAAAGCGACTATTGGAGCTATGGCTTCAGTCGGGGGATTATCACCTGAAGAAAAGGAAATAAAATACAAAAAAGAACTTAAAGCCGGAAGGGAAGGAATTCTTAAAAAAGAATACGAACGCGTCGATGCTTACGTAGAAGCTACGGTTACAGGGTCTTACGCTGAAAAAGAAGCTATAAAAAAATCCATAATGGAAGCCATGGAAGATGTGTTCTTAAGAGCTATTATAGATGCGGAGGCCGGACGTGCGGCAATGCCAAAAACAATAGAATTAACAAGATTCGAGGTCGGAGTAAGTGTCGGACTGGATAAAAATATAGCCACTCTCGGACTCCCTGTACAATTACATATGGCATTTGTATTCTCTGTAGATGGGAGAGTTTTTGTAACCAGAGTTGCAACACCGGAACACATAATGGATGAGGCCTCTGACAATGAAATAATGAGAATACTTGAAGATGAAGGAATTAAAGCCGGAGAAATGACACTAACTTCTCCACTAACTATCGATGACAACAATATGCTTTCAAGTGCAACGGCCAGAGGAATGATCGAAAGGGCTGAAGATGCAAAAGACATACTTATCAAAGTCGGTGAAGGTGGAGAAAAGATATATACAAAAAAAGGTGATGAAGGTCTCAAACTCAAAGGTGCATATGAAAAATCAGTCACACTTGGGAATTTGGAAGAGGCAAAAAGCAAATTCACCGAGGATTTCAATAAATACATGGACATATATCGTGACAAAATCAAAGCGGCACAAATCAGACTCGAACCAATTCCGGGCGATATCCACAAAAAACGTCTCGTACTTTACAACACACCTGGAATCACAGAAATCCACATGGATCCGACATCTGAAGATTTAATGGAAATAGATGCAAATGGGAATATGATTTTCGACTTCGCATCGGGATTCCCGATTATCACAAAAGAAGTATTTGAATTCGAAGCGGAAAATTACGGGGCAAATACGGTAAATATAATTACGATCAAATTTAACCGTCATCTTTCACGTAAACAAATCGAAGCAAGTGAAAGAAACTATTACACGGTGATGAGAAATGATGAGGACACCGAAAGCAAAGCTATTAAAATGACACCAAGACGAGCAATCGAGCTCGACTTAACTATGGTCGAACGTGCCAAGAAAAAAGACACAGAAGGGTTCTTCCAAGAAATTAAAGCTCTATACGATCGCTCTAAACACATCGATGCAATGCATCACAAATTCATAGACAGATTCGGTGGTATCAAAGCCGTCGACCCAAGATATGAGTATATTTCAAAAGACAGAGTGGAAGATATTAGTGATGCCGTAACAGCTTTTATACATCCTAAGCCTACAAGCGATCCTAAACGAATAGATGAACAAAAAGCTCTAATCAAAGATATCGAGAAATACTTCACTTTGAGTATAAAAATAAATGAAGATGATAAAAAGGGAAGGCACAGGCTTGAAGAGAAAGATCAACTTGATTTACTTCCAACACAAGTTCAAGAAACTAAACAATTAATTCAACTTATCCAAAAATGGTACAAAAAAGAATATGGAGCAGAACTTAATAACTATGAACTTCAATACTTCCTAGGTCAGATGGTCTTTGAAACGTTCTACAATATTCATAGATCAAGCTATACAAATAAATCTTATTTTATAAGTGCTGATGAAATATTCACTGATAATGGAACGATAGACGAGCCGGGTAAACGAGAAAAATTACAAAAGAATATGGGTTCACTCTCAAATCCTGTTTACAAAACAATGCAAAATTACCTTGCTCATCTACATGGATCAGGAAGAGATATGGCAAGGAGTGTTGCGGAAAACTACGTAAACAATCACCCTATTCAAGGGCAAGAAGCAAATAGAGACGCAAGAATAAAAGCTTTAACTGAATCTTTGATTGGAGATAGTGAGCAAGAAGTCCATAGATTGATCATGGAGAAAATGGAACTATCTTCGATAGAAGAAGCAAAAGAATATTGCGACTATCTAGCTTACAAATATTTCAAGGATCGAGATTCTGCTGGCTATGACGGCAAAGGGTACATAGCAAGAGAACAATTAAGTTTCATACCTAAAAGAATCGAAGAAATCGAAATTAGACTCAAAACTCCAGAAACAATCAGAGCATTCTACGGAGCATATGAAAATATATTTGAAGGAAGTCAGGCTGACATGATTCATGATGAAAATTCTATGCTACTTACAAGATTAAATGCATCGTTTGCATCTGCAAGACATTTCAAAGAAGATGTAGTTAATCCAAGAGGCTGGTACAGTGCAGGTGGACGTGCAGTAGAGGCTCTAAGTGCAAACTTCGGAGGTCTACGTAAATCATTTATATATGACCTTGGTGATCCAAAAGAATCAGAAAAGGCACGTGCGGTATTTGAATACATGAGACCACTTCCAAGGCTTGGTAGAGAAGACGGAGTCGAATATAACCCACTATCAGATGTAGATTTCTTCCAAACCGGAGACGAAGATATCAGATTCGCAGTTCGACAAGAAGAAGCACCCATCCACGATCCAAAAAGAAAACGAAGGATTTCAACAAAAAGTGAGTTAGAAGATGCAATAACAAAAGCAGAAAAACTTTACGAAGATATCGAAATCACAATGCAAGACGTAAAAGAATATTTATCAACTCCTATGGGTCTCAAAGTCCTAGAGTGGGCTGGAATGTTCTTAAAAAAAACAGATGCAGATATAATGCTTGATCTATTTTCAGAAGTAAGAGCTGTACCTTACGACGACCTAAAAAACAGAGAACCACTAACTGAACCAACAAAAGCTGCATTCGTAGAATTTGTAAATATAAATCGTGTACTTCGTGAAATAGAATATTTCAACGCAAACCCCGAAGCTCACGAAGATGCATTCTACACCGTAGGTCTTGGCGGTACAGAATACGAAGCTCAAATAAGATACATACCTGTTGAAAGAATCGAGAGTGGTGTAAAAAAATTAACTGATTCATTCAATATAATTGAAAACGATACTGACTTTGATAAAAATATATCAAAATTCTTAGGAGATTATGTTGAGATTGAAAGTACCGAATTAACAAAATTACTAGACAATACAAATGGAAGAGCAAACTGTATCAGCTATCTCAAAAATCATGAGAAAGAAGTCGGATTTGCTAAGGAAGAAATAGATGGATTATTCAAAGATTTCAAAACTAGAGAGTCAGCTTTAAGGCAATTCGCAAGAATAATCGCACTTTCGAAATTCACTCCACTTTCAAAACAAGAAAGAGAATCAATTTTGAAATCAAATGATGCCACAAAAGAAATAAGCAGAATGATAACGGAGGAAAACGAAAAACAATATTTGAATCAAAAAAATAGTCGAGTTATGCCAGACGGCACAGTACAGGACGTAGTACCTGTGGCATATATATTCAAGAGTTCTGACCCTGAAAATGTAATAATCGTAAATGCAGGAGGTATATCTGCAACCGGAACATTCCTGAAATGTGGTAACTGGTCAACTCTAGCACAAGAGCAATTAGCACTATTTGTGCAAGAACAAAGAACTACAGTATTAGATGGCGGCGGAGCCGCCAAAAAAGTAACCGGAGATGTAATCAAACCTAAGATGGAAACCCAATATGGTGAAGGAGTATTCGGAGTATCGGGCGGAGGTAGATTGAAGGTGACACCTCCAACAGATATAACTCATGGTAAAAATAATACAGATACAAATAGTACAAACAGTGGAGTAAATGAAGGATATGAAGATATTCCAATAGACGATAATGGTGAAGTAGACACAATCACTGGTGACAAAGGATCTTTTACAGTCACTCCAACTGAAGCGGGTGCCACAACCGGAACATCCGGAGGGAAACAGTCCCCGGAGGGAATTTCACTACGCAGAGGTAATCAAAATCCTGAGACTACAGAATCTAAACCAAAAGTAAAACAGCCTAAGAAAAAATCTGATGATGAAAGTGAAGAGGACTTAAGTGGAATATAAAAAAACCCTTTATTTAAAGCCAAGACTAGTCTATAATTCGCCCTTAATTTACACTTATAAAACGCATGAAAAAATTCCTCTCGAAAATCCCAGGACTTACATTAACAATATTGCTAATAATAATATTAGCAATAAATGTTGCTTATGCGGTAAAGCCGGCGAAAAAAGCTCAAAGCCCTTTTAATGGCCTATTACAAATAGTGGAGTCACTTAATCCTTTGGGTAAAAACCCAACTCTTCCACTTATAATAGGTGGGCCTATGACACCGGACACAACGCCTTCGAGACCATGTATATTGATGCCACCTGAATATTATAACCCTGCAAATCCATATGACAGATGGCCAATAGTAACAACATGGTATTATGATGTTTTAAATAATTTCTCAGGATACATAATAGATGCCGTAGACCAAGATAGTAACAATAGATTCAGCGAAGCTGTCGATACCTACACTCGTCCACTCCCACAAAACTCATTCAATAATTTTTGTTTCAATGCGGGACAAGACAAAAACCCATACGTAGATGATGATGGGGATGGAGAATTTAATGAAGATAGACCTGGCGGAGGAGACAATGACGGTGATGGGAATATAGATGAAGATGGTTGGCCATGGGATGGTAATTTTGGAGATTATGGGACACTCGCTCTCTATCAAGGTAATGAAAATGGCGACACAGGGACAAATAGTAATGATGTAACCTACCCTGTTGTTGATGAAAGAAGATTTATGGTTGTCTCAAAATGTGACGATCCAAACACTTCAACTTCAACAAACGAAGCCTATGATGCTAACGATGTAACTTGTAATGGTCAATTCACATCTTTAAATGAGTATACTGCTATGATAGACCAAGTGGATATAGAACCTGGCGACATAGTTCGTTTTGGTGTTTATGTTCACAACAATTCACGTTATCCGGATAATCCAAGTGCGATTGCAAATGATGTATTACTACAATTTGACACCAAAACGAACCCGAACAAGCCTCGTGCCGCTATAAGTGCACCAAACAATATTTATCATGAAAATCCTTATAATACTAGCAGCCCTACTCTCAGGGATGTTGACGATTTAGATAACGACGGTAATACGGTGGAGATACTCAGAATGGCAACCGATACAACTAGAGTAAATTCTTTGGTGCCGATACTGCTCACACCTATCCCTGATGCTACTTGGCTATACAATGAACAAATCGCATCAAACCCACCGAATTCAAATAATCCTTCTTATCATGTACCTTTCAGAATAACCAATGGTAGCACTACAATTATTCAAGATTATGGAACTCCACCATCTGTACCGATTACAGAAACTTTTGATCCATCTATAGTCAATGAAGATTTCGAACTTGGAATAGATCAAGTACCGGGATGTTTCGAATTTGATGGATGGTATTTTTTCGACTACCAAGTAGAAGCAGCGCAGGAGCCACTTTGTGAAGAACTCGATGTACAATGGATGCAACAATGGCCGGCTTATGAGCCTCTTCCTGTACTTCGCGATGAATTCATTTTACCCGCAGATGGTAATCCACCGGTGCCAATCAATTTTTCAGACGGAACGGATGAAGGACTTTATATAGTTGGAGACAGTACAGCTCCGCTAATAATACAAATAAACCGAAACGGGTATGAAGGAGATCTCATATGGGAACTTGTAATACCGGACGGCTCAGGTAACTTGGTTCCATATCAATCAAGTGTCGATCATTTCTGTTCAAATGCAGCCACTGGAATGCAACAAGACAGCTGTAATTCGGGAACTACAATGAGTGATAACAATGCAGGAATTATATTTAATAGATTTCGAACAAACGTAAACTCAACTCTAGGGGCAGCTTACAAACAAAATACTTTCAAAGTATATAACCTAAATCAAGAAGTAATCTTACATGTATATGCTCCGGCAGGGAACGGAGAAAAAACTTCAGCTTGTAAAGAAGCTGTGTACTTTCCTTCTTGTCAGGATATGACGTTAATAGCTCCTATCACTTTGGATGACCTTACAATCGATCTTGCAACAGGAATTGAAATAGAAGTAGACACCGTTCCAGAATTCTACAATGGACCTATAGTCTTTGGAACTGACAATCAATGTGGTGTATTTGATATAGATGATGGCGGCAGTGATTACACAGATGATCCAAATCCGTTACAAAACTTAACAATTCTTTACGAAGTAACTGTAGACTTCGGTATCAATGACCCAAAAACTGCGTGGTACAACATCAATACGGGAGAGCCGGGATGTTCTACTAACACAGGAGAAGGTGACAATATTACTATCCGTGCCCTATCTGACAAAAGAGGTTTCTGTGAACAAACATTCACACTTACAGAATCAGAACCTCAATTCTGTACAGATTTAGAGGTAAGTGTACAGCCCGATGTATACTTAGATGATGGCAGTGACACAATGACTGCAACCATAGATATAAATGCATCTGCAGGATGGAGCGGAACTTTAGCCGCCCTAGTATGTGCAAGCCCAACAAACCCATTGCTATGCGTACTCAGCCTCGACCATACCGCAAAAATCACTTCAATCAATATTCCAACCGGAAGTATTTTCGACACACCTGGCACAGTATCCCAAGCGGCCGCAACAATCGGCCCGGTTGGTGACGGTGACCAAGTACGAATACAAATAGAAAATATTAACAATGAATTAAGCCAACTATATGTATACGCATTACCTATTGAACCAGCATGTTCCGACATCACCCCTTTTGAATGGTGTGGAGATGGAATCATAAACGACGGAGAGGCTTGTGACGATGGAAACAATATAGATGATGATGATTGTAGCAACACATGTGAGATCGGGGAAACACCGGGAGAATGTACAGATGTAGAGCTCACAACAGTTCCAACACCTATATATTTAGAAGATACCTCAACTGCATTTGATGTAAATATTGATGTTACCGCAGATCCAACTTGGACAGGAAGTAGTTCAACTATGGTATGTCCGGCTGCATATGCAAATGACTACACGTTATGTTTCATATTCAGAGATTTAACAGTTCAAATAACAAACCTTGTATTAACTCCAACCGGACCAAATACATTTATAAACTTCGGACAATTAAATGTCGGCCCACTAGCTGACGGTCAACAAATCACATTCACCGCAAGTAACATATCTGACCCAACAGACGTAATCGCAACATTCACATTCCCTGAAGATCCAGCTTGTAACGACAGCGTACCTTTCGAATATTGTGGGGACGGAATCGTAAATGATGGAGAAGATTGTGATTCAGCTAACCCATTAACTCCAGAGTGTACTGATAGTTGTGAATTCCCTGAAGGACCTTTTGAATGTACAGATTTAACACTGACTACAGTTCCAACTCCTGTATATTTAGAAGATTCTTCAACTGCATTTGATACAACTATAGATGTATCCGCAGATCCAGCTTGGGCTGGAAGCGCACTTGAGATACTAGTATGTAGCTCTCCTTTTACACTGACTTCATGTCAAGGATCACTAGATACTACCGCAGAAATTTCGATCAATACATCACCAAGCGGATCAGTCGTAACTAATGACGGAACAAATGATGTGTCAGTCGACCCAGTAGTTGATGGAAACCAAGTAACTGCAACCGTTACAAACATTTCAGATCCTTCAAACACGATCGCATCATTTGTAATCAACGAACCATTTTGTGAGGATTCAAGTGGTTTCGAATATTGTGGGGATGGAATCGTAAATGATGGAGAAGATTGTGATTCAGCTAACCCACTAACTCCAGAGTGTACTGATAGTTGTGAATTCCCTGAAGGACCACTTGCTTGTAACGACGTACTACTCACAATCGCCCCAACATACCTAGAAGAAGGTACGATTGTTAATGGGATAATAACCGTATCGGCTGATACAGGCTGGACTGGAGATCTTACAATCTATGTCTGTGATGACCCAACTTCAACCGTGAGCTGTCTTGCGACTCTTGATACAACTGCAGAAATAAATAGCCTCCCAAATGTACCAAGTGGCTTTGCAGCTGGACCAGTACAAGACGGAGACGTCGTGACTTTCCAAGTTGAAAATATTTCAAATGCAGGAACATCTATAGCAGCCTTCGCATCAGGCTTAGGCGCAGAATGTAACGACAATGCCAATTTCTCACTTTGTGGGGATGGAATAATTGATACAGGTGAAGCCTGTGACGATGGAGTGAACAATGGAACAGGTCCTTCTGAATGTAGAGCAGACTGTACACTCCCTTATTGTGGCGACGGCATTCAAGACTTAACGGAAGACTGTGATGACGGAATCCTCAATGGAACACCTGACAGTACATGTTCAATTTCATGTGACACTCCTGGTATTCCAGGTACGGAGGGGCCAACAACATGTACGGATCTCGAAATCACAAGTAATTCACAAATCAACAGCATCCCTGCATACATAGAAATAGAAACTAATCCAAATTACTGGGGGGAAACAAATACTGCTACTTTCAATTATTCAAGTAGCAATCCAAATGGAATTTTCTCTTCAAATGATGGTATAGGTACAGGAGGATTTTTGAATACAAACGACAAGAGCGTTCTTTATACCGGTAATATCGGAGATACAATTAGTGTTAGTGATTCAGTGCAACAATTCGGAGCTTGTAGCGATACAATCACAATTACAGAAGGACCAAATCCACCAAACGAGCCTGAAGGCCCGGATACTCCTGGAGATGATGACGGTGGTGGAGATACTCCTGGGGGAGGTGACGGAGATGACGGTGGTGGAGATAACTGTCCTCAACTGGACATCATCACACCAAATCCAAAAATCCTTACAGCACCTGAAGGATATATAGAAATAGTTTCACCAACCGTACCGGTATTTGACACTGGGGCCCCTGCTTACAATGGACCGTTTATATATTCTACTACAGATACGAATATTAAATTCGTAGATACAGAAACATTAGATGGAGCATCAGCTGTAGATAACTATATCTACAATAGTATGCCAATCCCACCCTCTGTATGGGTAAATGGAGATGGAGAAACAGGGCTGACCACATCATCAAAAGAAATCTTCTATTTCGATGCGGATTTATCGCAGGACATTACCATAATTGTAACGGATCAAAAATACCCAACCTCTCTTTGTGGTGACACTTTGCAAAATTCAATCATGACGATAACAGGACCTCAGATTGAAAAATTCGGATGGGTACATGAAACAGGAGGTAATACTACAGATCAAATAGAACGTGAAGTGAATTATCAAATCTCATACTGGAACTCACTTACAAATCCGGAAGATCCAGATTCATATCCTAGAGAAGTTGTCATAACCGATACTATGGCGGAGGAATCCATCAACGGTCATCCGGGTATTTATGCGGTACTCGATGATGGCTCACAAAATACAATGGATTACGTTCTTTATGATTACGAAGATGGAACGGACTATACAAATAATCCATTCATAACAAACTTCATAAATCGTGAGATAGTTGATGCAAGCGGCGATGTTGTAATCAAATATTACAGAGACAAACCTTCTGTCCACTGGTTACAAGAAGGTAATGACAACACGTGGGGAGGGGACGCTGCTCAGATACATGAATGTAGTGAAGTTCTTGAAACTTACCTTACACCTATATTAGCAGAGGGAGAGGTCGCACCTCCTCCACCTACATATGAAGATGCTGGAATTCTATGTTTCACAGGAAGAATAGATACGGCAGACGGTATAACTGTTTACAATATGGAAGCTGATACTGAATTTGAGCTTGAATATCAAGGCCACATATACGCTTCAAATTTCTGTGATGATGAAACAAATACAAGCTTAACTGAATCATTCCCAAATACTGCAACTGGTACATATACTGCAGGAACAGAAACTGAAACTATCAGTGATTCAGAGACGTTATATGGTACATGCAAATACGCGCTCACACGTAATGCAGGAGATGTGCTGTTTTATACAGATGCGGATCCGGGAGCAAATCTTGCGGCACTTACGGAGGATGAAGTTAGAAATTCCGATGGACTTGTGTTTATAAGAAATCTACTAAATTCGGTTGTTGAAACAGTGTTTGGCGGTGGAGTAAGCGGAGGCACAACAGCCTCACAATGTGATAATCCGGACGGGAATAATTTGATTCCACATGTTTTATCATCATTTATTTGTCAGGTTTACTATGACCCAAACAATACAAATGACGAATGGAAACCATACAAAGTAAACCAAAAAGTAGATTTTGAATACTTAGATGGATATGGAGAGTTTATAGATAATGTGCTATTGGGAGACCTCAGCTCAAGTAGTTTACAGAACTACGCCGCCAACTATGATCCATTTGCACAACTTAATGATCAAGGTACTCGTGGCAAAGTTTACAAATTCAATGGAAACGTAACGATAGGCAATGGTCAGCCAATTCCAGTACTTGAAGGAGGAGCGAAGACTATAATCGTAGATGGAGACCTAAATATAAATAGCGACATAACTTATCCGAATGACATAAATTTACAGGATCATGAAATCAGCTCAATCGCATTTATCGTGATGGGAGATATAAATATAAGTACAAACGTTCAAAATCTAGCCGGAGTTTATGTAAGCCGAGGTGGAGCATTTAACAATATCGGTGACATTTCAAACAAACAATTAATATTCCGAGGATCAGTATTCGGAAACCTACAACCACTTATAAACAACAGAGCCTTCATAGGCGCACCGGTCCTCGATGGAGGAAATGTCGTAATTCGATACGATAACCGAGCTCTCCGTAACACGCCTCCCGGCCTCAAAGATGCAATCGACCTGAAATGGTTGCGAGTTGCCAGGTAAAAGTAGTAATATTGCGTCCCCACCATGTGAATATATTCACATTTCAATGAACAACATCATTCTCTTCTACGGAGAAAATACATATTTAATCAATGAGAAACTCAAGCTCTGGGAGCGGGAATTTGTCAAAAAACACGGAGATCTGAATCTTCTCAAGCTTGATGGTTCGATAACTTATACCAAAGACATTTATGAACAAACAAATCAGATGCCTTTTTTGAGTGAAAAAAAACTTGTTATCGTAAAAGGATTTTTACAAAAAAAAGCTGATGACCAAGAAACTCCGGCTAATAACCAAAAAGCTCTGGCTGATGACCAAAAAGCTCTAATAGATTATTTAGAAAAAATTGCGGACTTCACGATTTTGGTTTTTGTGGAAACGCAGTCTCCGGACAAAAGACTTTCATTATTCAAACATCTTATCAAAAATTACCGTGCAGAAGAATTCAAAAATTTAGAGGGATTTCTTCTACATAACTGGATCATAAAAATAGTAAAAAACTCCGGCTCGGAAATAACACTTCAAAATGCGAAATATTTAACGGAAGTCTGTGGCAATAACATGGTAGAGCTCGCATGCGAGCTCGAAAAACTTTCACTAAATCGATTGCATCAACAAATCAGAAAAGAAGATATCGATCTAATAACAGTGCCCAAACTCGCACACAATATATTTAAACTCACAGATGCAATCGCTGCAAAAAATGTAAAAACCGCCATAGAAATTTTAGAAGAAATGAAAAATTTCAACGAGGCAATGCCAATGATTTTTCACATGATTGTCCGCCAGTTTAGAATAATAATTCAAATCAAGGACTGTATGGACAAAGGTATGCAGCAAGCAGATGTCCGGCGCGAAGTGCCGGAACATCCATTTGTGATAACAAATGGGATGAAGCAAGCCGCAAATTTCTCAATGAAACAACTCAAAAAAATCTATTCCGCCCTACTCGACATAGAAAAATCTTTCAAATCCGGCGGCATCAAAATAAGCGTAAACGACCATTCCGAATTCGAACTTGCCCTACAAAAATTCGTAGTCACAAATTGCTAACCCCTATCCTCGATCTTGCTCCCTACTCTAAAAAGCAAATCTTCACGGAACTGAGGAGCTATTATTTGTGTACCGATAGGGAGGCCTTCTAAATTAAATCCACTGGGAACACTCATGGCACTGAGCCCTGCGCAAGAAGCTGGACTTACTAAAGCATCCGCCATATACATAGCTACCGGGTCATTTGATTTTTCTCCGATTTTAAATGCAGGGGTCGGTGTAACCGGAGCAATCAAAACATCTACAGTTTCAAAAACTTTATTAAAATCATTTATAATAACAGTACGAACTTTTTGTGCTTTTTTGTAATATGCGTCGACGTATCCACTAGATGAAACATAAGTTCCAATCATAATTCTTCTTTTGATTTCATCTCCAAATCCAGCCTCTCGACCTGAACAATAATAATCATACAAATCTTTTGTCTGACCTTCCGGTTTTGAGCCATAACGTATCGTATCAAAACGAGCTAAATTTGCAGAAAGCTCTGTCGGAGACAAAATATAATAAACAGCCATTGCATATTTGGTAGTCGGCAAACTCACCTCTATGACTTCCGCACCCATTGCTTTTAATTTTCCAATTTGTTCTTTTACTCGAATTTTTGTCTCTTCATCTATTCCATCTTCAAAATACTCTTTTGGAACACCAATTTTGAGACCCTTCACATCTTGCCCGAGAGCCTCCAAATAATTTGGCACTTCTTTGTCAGGAGTCACCGAATCATATTCATCTTTTCCTGCTGTAACCTGAAGTACTCGAGCTGAGTCTTCAACAGTCAAAGAAAAATGTCCAATCGTATCATAAGAAGAGGCCATAGAAGTGACTCCGGCACGAGAAACTCTACCATAAGTAACTTTGAGTCCAACTAAATTACAAAAAGATGCGGGCTGCCTTATAGAACCACCTGTGTCAGTACCCATTGAAAAAACTGCCATACCTTTGGCAGTAGCACTGGCTCCGCCGCCACTCGATCCACCGGCTACACGAGTTAAATCATAAGGGTTTTTTGTTACACCAAACGCAGAGTGCTCCGTCGATGCTCCACAAGCAAATTCATCCATATTTTGTTTGCCGAGGATAACTACTCCGGCATCCTTTAGCCGCTTCGTTGCAGTCGCATCATACGGCGAAATCATATTTTTTGTAATTTTAGAACCATTGGTCGTTCGCATACCCTGGCTCGCATAAATATCTTTGAGTCCACATGGAACCCCCTCAAGAGGCAAAAACTCTTCACCTGCTTTAACTTTACGAGAGATATCCACATCAATTTCTTTTGCTCTCTCAATCGCACCTTCACTATCTACAGTCAAATAAGCATTCAATTCTTCGTTATGTGCAGCTATCTGCGCCAAATAAGCGCGAGTTAGTTCTTCACACGTAAATTCACCACTTTTGTATCCGGAGTGTATACTGCCAATTGTTAAATTTTCTAAGTCTAGAGTCAAAATATGTTTTTATTATTTAGAATATATGATTTACCTTCAAATGTTACTCTTAAGAGTAAAACTAAGTACCAAATTACAAATATCACAATACCGATGGTACTCTTATTTGTTTGCGCTCAACCGGTAATTCGGTACAAGCAAGTAAAGCGTCCCGCCTTTCAAATACATCACCGGGAATCAAATCACACTTTACACTGTCCTCTCTAAGTACATTTTCAAGGCCTGTAACCTGACACGTCTCTTCTACCCCGTCAGTATCAACTTCTTTTAACATTTCCATCCACTGCAAAATACCGGTCAACTGAGTAGAAAATTTTTCAACCTCCTCTTCACTTAATTTTAACCGTGCCAGATGCGCAATGTGCCGAACTTCTTCAGATGTAAGCTTCATAGTTTTGTATAACGCAGCAATACTACTAAAACCATCAAAACCTTTCAAGACAATATACCTTTGAACATAACCCTACAAAAAGCCAATCCAACACCTACCACTCAACCCTCCCCAAACCCATCGATTCAACACTGATTCTCAAGCTCACCTTTTTGCCAAATATTTCTTATCCATAACATGGGTAATTTCATGATGCTCCTTGCAAAGAAGCACTAGATGCCTCGGATCATGGCTCCTTTGGATCCCAAATCGTATCGTATGATGAATTGTTTTCGCATCTC
>JAUYJN010000006.1 GCA_030700255.1 Candidatus Peregrinibacteria bacterium
CCGTACAATTTGGTTTTTATGCCTTGCTAAAAAAAACACTCCCAGACACATTTCTCTCATAAAATAGTCTATCAAATACGTACTTCATGGCTTGTTCTTAAGAATGACATCTGAAGCACGGTGTTCAAGACGTGTGCGCGCACACAGCCTTTGAAACACGGCGTTCAGCTGGCAAACTTAGCGCATAGCATTGCCCAATTTGTTTAAAGCCTCAGAAATAACTTGACTATAAACATAGTCTAAGTTAATAATACCTGCGCAAACAAAATGGAGTAGCTGCAATTCAATAAGAAACAGTGCCTCCCTCGCCTACTCTATCAAGAATGGCGGGACACACCGATTCATCAACAAGGCGAAAGCTTTGAACAATAACTGAGTGTGTAACTCAGTTATTTTTATATCTAAAATCAATTAACCAAACAACCTATGCAAAAAATACGTATTAAAGTACGGGCATTCGATCACAAGATCATCGACTCAGCGACAGAGATCATCATCACTGCAGCCGAAGACACAGGTGCGATTATCGCAGGACCGATTCCTCTACCTACAAAAATCGAAAAATTTACTGTTAACAAATCAACTTTTGTTAACAAAAAATCTCGTGAACAATTTGAAAGAAGAACTCACCAAAGACTTATAGATATTCGTGAGACAACTCCAAAAACTATCGATGCGCTTACAAATCTAACTCTTCCTGCCGGAGTAAGCGTAGAAATCAAAATGATTACTGAATAAGTAATCGCTCACCGAGAGGTGGAAACGACCAGTCTATACCTAACTGGTTACATCCAAAAAAATCTCTTGACTTCAAGCCCGCGTCTCCCTAGAATACGCGGGCTTGTTGATTACAGGCAACAAAACAATGTTAGTCCGCTTACATAAGCGGAAAGGCGGAGACTCCCTCAGGGATCCTTATAGGAAGCAAGATCAAAGCCAAGTAAACTCACGTTAACTAACCTCTATATCAATGATTGGTATAATCGGAAAAAAAATAGGAATGACTCGCGTAATCGCAGACGACGGTCGTGTGATCCCAGTAACAGTTATACAATGTGCGCCTAACAAGGTTACACAGATAAAAACTGTTGAGAATGATGGATATCCGGCAGTAGTCCTAGGATTTGATGCGTTAAAAAAACCTACTAAGAACAAAGCTTTCAGAGTTAAGAAGGAATTCAAGACTGATGAGGCTTTTGCAAAAGGTACAGATGTGAACGTTGACCTGTTTACAACAGGAGAGATGGTAAGAATATGTGGTATATCAAGAGGTAAAGGTTTCCAAGGTGTTATCAAAAGGTATAATTTCTCTAGAGGTCCTGAGACTCATGGTTCTCATCATCATAGGGAGCCGGGTTCTATAGGTACTTGTGCGAAACCGGGACGTGTTGCAAAAGGAAAGAAGCTTCCCGGAAGGATGGGTACCGGACAAATAACCCTAAGAGACAGAGAAATAATACATATTGATAAGGAAGATAATCTTATAGCTATCAAAGGGCCGGTTCCGGGAGCTATGAACACAATAATCACAATCACTAAACAGGGATAAATAAATGAAAGCAATTCTTTACAATCAGAAAGGGGATGTAAAAGGCGAAGTAACTCTAAACAAAGATATGTTTGAAGTTCCAATGAACGCAAGCCTTCTACAGAGAATGCTACAACATCAAGCGAATAACGCTAGGATTGCAATCGCTCATGTGAAAACAAGAGGGGATGTAAAAGGTGGTGGTCGCAAGCCATTCCGTCAAAAAGGAACTGGTAATGCTCGTCAAGGTACTATCCGCGCGCCTCAAATGAAAGGTGGTGGAGTCGTATTCGGACCAAAGTCATGCAGGAACTTCTCAGAGATGATGCCAAAGAAACAAAGGAGAAAAGCTTTATTTACAGCGTTATCGGCAAAGGCCGCTGAGGGTAAAATAATGGCTCTAGATAAATACGAAGGAGAGATGAAGACTAAGGCGTTTAAAGCTATGTTAAGTAAAATGCCAATTGAAAGAAATTGCCTGGTTGTACTTCCGGAGAAACTAGAGGTTGTGCAAAAGTCAGCTTCGAACCTTACAAATGCAAAAACCATACTGGTAAATTACCTAAATGTGTTCGATATAATGAAGTTTGGAAATGTACTATTTGTAGGGGATGCATTAGAAAAAATGGAAGAAGTATTTACATCAAAAAAATAATCTAAAAGATGAACGAAAAAATCTATACAGTATTGATCTCACCGGTAGTAACCGAGAAAACGGCTCGTCTAACTGAGGCCGGCAAGTACACATTCTTTGTACTACCAAGTGCTACAAAGAAAAACATCAAGGATGCTGTAGAAAAAATATATGGAACAGATGTTGATAAGGTGAATATTGTTAAAGCGAAGTCTAAGTCTCGTTGGGGTAAAACTAGAAAGGCGGTTCAAAAACGTACAGCTAGAACTAAGGCGATAGTAACTATCAAAGATAAGAAATCAATTGATCTAAATAAAATTCAATAATCATGGTACGTAAATTAAAACCAACAACACCGGGTCAGAGAGGAATGAGCTTCCCAGACTTTAGTCAACTAACTAAAGGTGCTAAGCCATCAAAAATCCTAAAATCTGCTAAGACACGTACGTCTGGAAGAAATAACCGTGGTGTAATCACTATCCGTCACAGAGGTGGTGGTCATGCTAAAAATTACAGACTTGTAGATTTCAATAGAGCAGAGAAGCTTGGTGTACCTGGTACTGTTACTTCAATTGAATACGATCCAAATAGAACTGCATTCATTATGTTGGTTACCTACAAGGATGGAGATAAGAGGTACCATATCATGCCGGAAGGTGTGGAAGTTGGGACTCCGATTCTAACCGCAGAAAAAACTAAAGTAAAACCAGGTAATAGAATGATTATTGAGAACGTACCTGTTGGATACTCAATATATAATATAGAAATGAAAGTAGGAAAAGGTGGTCAAATAGTTAGGTCTGCCGGGTCGTCTGCAAAACTTGTATCTGTAGAGGGGGACTACGCTCAAGTTCAATTGCCTTCATCAGAAATAAGACTGGTTCCTAAGAATATATTTGTAAGTATCGGGACTGTAAGTAATGGGGATCATTCAAATGTTAAAATCGGTCAAGCTGGACGAAAAAGAAGAATGGGTAAGCGTCCACAAGTAAGAGGTAAGGCTATGAATCCTTGCGATCATCCACATGGAGGAGGAGAGGGGAGTAATTCTATCGGTATGAAATATCCAAAAACCCCATGGGGTGCTCATGCTCTAGGTAAAAAGACAAGAAAAAATAAGAGCACTAGTAAATGGATTTTGAAGGGAAGGGTTAAAAAAGGGCGAAAATAAGCGCCACTTAAAGTCGATAACTGAAACTCATAATAGATTAAAGATTGATTACTAATATTCTCTCAATTAATAACACTAAAACTTAACAGCACGACTAATGTCTAGAAGTTCAAAAAAAGGGCCATATGTAGATCCAAAGCTTATGAAAAAAGTTGCGGAAATGAATGCGCAGAATCAAAAGAAAGTCATTAAGACTTGGGCTAGATCTTCAAGCATAGCTCCGGAATTCGTTAATCACACATTTGCAGTTCACAATGGTAAAAAGCATATTCCGGTATTCGTAAGTGATCAAATGGTGGGGCATAAGCTCGGTGAATTCGCTCCAACTCGTCTATTCAAAGGGCATGCGGGACAAAGGAAATAATAAATAATTCGTACTTAAGTAAATAAATTAATAACAAAGCACTCAATTAATGAAAGCACATCTAAATCAAGTTAGGATAAGCCCGAAAAAGATGAACCTTGTTGCAAGCATGGTGAGGGGTATGGGTGTAGCAAAAGCACTTGAAACATTGAAATTCACTAATAAAAAAGCTGCTGATATTTTACACAAACTAATATCATCTGCCGGAGCGAACGCTGAGCATAATTTCAAACAAGATATAGAAAGCATGATGATCGAAGAAATAATTGTGAACGAAGGTATGACGTACAAAAGAAGGCAGCCAATCTCTAGAGGTCGTGCTCATCCAATCTTAAAAAGAACGTCGCATGTAACTGTAATAATTAATGTAGCTGACAATGCGAGTGAGTCAAAGGTTGCAAAGAAAAGCAAGGTTGCAAAGCCGGAAAAGTCTAAAAAAGAATCTAAATAATTAATGATAAATAATGGGTCAAAAAGTAAATCCAATAGGGCTTAGAATCGGTATAAACAAAACATGGGACTCTATGTGGTATGCCGACAAAAATAATTACAAGAAATTCCTTCATGAGGACTTTGCAATCAGAAAGTTCCTTAAGAAATTACTCAAAGAATCATCTTTATCAAAAATAGAAATTCTAAGAAGCGCGAAGCAAATAACTTTGAATTTACACACAGGTAAGCCGGGATTGATCATAGGGAGACAGGGTGAGGGAATAGAAAAGCTTAAAGAGAAACTTAGTAAGGAGCTTGGTCAAAACTTTATAGTAAATATTAAAGAGATCAGAAAGCCGGATTTGGATGCAACCTTAGTTGCTGATTCGATTGCAAGACAAATTGAAAAGAGAATACCATACAGAAGAGCTTCTAAAGCGGCTCTACAAAAAGCAATGGAGACTGGGGCTAAGGGGATGAAAATATTTATTACCGGAAGATTAAATGGAGTTGAAATAGCGAGAAGTGAGTACTTCAAAGAAGGTAATATTCCACTTCATACTCTAAGATCTGACATCGACTATGCGATGTCAACTGCTCGCACAACTTATGGTGCAATTGGAATAAAGGTATGGGTATACAAAGGGTTGGTATTCCAAAAAGAAAAAAATATATTAATGGTTGATTAATAAAGAATTAAAAATAACTTCAATTAAAAAATGTTAGTTCCACGCAGATACAAATTTAGAAAGCAACAGAGGCTTAGAGGGAGCTTTAAGGGCAAGGCGGGGCGAGGGGCTACTCTGGCATTCGGTAAATTTGGTCTAAAGTCTGCTGCGATTGCTGAGGTAAACTCAAGACAGATCGAGGCTGGTCGTAGATCTATAACAAGATTCATCAAGCGTGGTGGTAAAGTATGGATTAGAATTTTCCCGGACAAACCAATCACGCAGAAGGCGGCTGAAGTACCAATGGGTTCCGGTAAAGGTTCAGTTGAATACTATGCAGCTCTGGTAAAGCCCGGAACGATGATATATGAAATGGATGGGGTACCTGAGGAGGTTGCAAGGCAGGCATTAAAAAGAGCCGCTCAGAAATTCCCAATGAAATGTAAAATAGTAACCGACTTATAAAAATATGAAAACAATCGCAGAATTAAAAAAAATGGAGAAAAGGGATTTCGACAAAGAACTAACGCAGGCTCGCAAAAGTGCGATGAAGTTAAGATTCGAAGCGAAGACAGGTCAACTAGCCGGACCTCACAAATTACAACAAGCTAAAAAGTACATCGCACAGATGCTTACTGTAAAAAATGCTCAAAAAAAGACTGAAACCAACTAATAATTAAAGTTAAAGACAAATGAGAAGTAAAAAAGGACAAGTAGTCAAAAAAACAGATAAAACTTTGAACATTGAAGTGCATAGTTACAAGCTTCATCCAAAGTATAAAAAAAGATACAGATCTACAAAGAAATATCTGGTACATGATGCTGAGAACAAATACAACGTTGGTGACACTCTAACTTTCTACGAAACAAGACCTATTAGTAAGAAGAAATGTTGGACCGTAGAAGAACCAAAAACTACTCAAGCAGTAGACACTAAATAAATTTATATTAACTAAGAACAATGATACAGGCAGAAAGTAAAGTAAGGGTTGCGGACAATACGGGCGCAAAGCATGCGAAAGTGATAAAGGTGCTTGGTGGTTCAAAAAGACGCTATGCTCGAATAGGTGATATGGTTGTAGTAACAATCAAGGACGCTTCACCAAAAGGTATCGTGAAGAAAAAGAGTGTTCAAAAAGGTATTGTTGTAAGGGCTAGAAAAGAAACTCGAAGAAAAGATGGCTCGTACATAAGATTTGATGACAATGCTATCGTTATAATAGCTATCAACAAAAGTGGTCCGGAGCCAAAAGGGACTCGTGTATTCGGACCAATTGCTAGAGAAATCCGTGACCGTGGTTATCAAAAAATAGTATCTCAAGCTCCTGACGTTTTATAATTAAAATTTAACTGTACGACTGATGCGAATTAAAAAAAATGACATAGTGGAGGTAATTGCCGGGAAGGACAAGGGTAAACAAGGGAAGGTTCTACGAACTATCTCTAAGAAAGATCGTGTCGTTATAGAGGGTGCAAATATGCGAACTAAACATTTCAAAAAAACTGCTGAAAGAGCTGGTCAAAAAGTTGAATTTGAAGCTCCTATGCATATCTCTAATGTTATGATCGTTGATCCAAAGACAAAGAAACCTACAAGAATTGGTTACATAAAAGACAAGAACAATCGAAAGGTTAGAGTTTCTAAAAAGTCAGGTGAAGTTTTGGACGGGAAGACAGCGAAAGTTACAAAGCCGGCAGTAAAAAGTGAAGCGGACAAGGTAAAAGCTACTAAAGAAAAGAAATCTAATTAATAATATAAGTCGAAAGAAATGAAAATCTCAGAGAAATACAACAAGGAAGTAGCAAAGGAATTGATGAGTGAACTTAATATCAAGAATGTAAATGCTGTTCCTAAAATAAAGAAGATTTCAATAAACGTAGGAATTGGTACTTATTTGGCCGGAGGAAAAGACTATTCTCAAGTTCTGGAAAATATCTCTTTGATCGCTGGGCAAAAACCGGTTGTTAAAAAAGCTAAAAAAGCGGTTTCAAATTTCAAATTACGTATTGGAATGCCGGTAGGTATATCGGTTACGTTAAGAGGTGCGAAGATGGATGACTTTCTTACTAAATTTGTAAATGTTGTATTGCCACGTGTAAGAGATTTCCGTGGTATTAGCGGAAAGAGTTTCGATAAAGAAGGTAATTACAGCGTAGGTATGAAAGAGTACACTGTATTCCCGGAGGTTAATCCTGATGATGTAGTAAAGCTACATGGTCTACAAATCAATATTGAAACTACCGCTAAAAATCAATATGAAGGCTACTTACTTCTAAAAAAGCTAGGATTTCCTTTCAAGGATGAGGTTAAGAAGCCATCCCCTGCTAAGAAATAATATTAAAAATTAACTAATCGACTGATGGCACGAAAATCTGAAATAGCAAAGGCAAATAAAAGCAACGCATTAAAGGCGAAAATGACAGCGAGTGGTAAGCGTGGCGTTGGAAGTGTCAGAGGTGAAAACAGATGCAAGCTCTGTGGGCGATCTAAGGCGTTTATGAGAAAATTTGATCTTTGCAGAATATGTTTTAGAGAGGGTGCTGCAGATGGACAAATAATGGGAATAAAAAAATCATCTTGGTAACAGTTGATGAAGTATGAGTCTTAATTTCTAAGCGACCGATAGACGAGAAGCGAAAAGAAATTAAAGACGAATACGAATCAACGATAATATATAAACTAATAACAATCATTAATACCTAACAGCACGACTAATGACAGTAACAGATCCAATAGCAGACCTACTAACGAGGATAAGAAATGCCCAAATGGCAAACAAAAGCTTGACGGTTGCTCCATATTCAAAAATCAAAGAGGATATATGTAAGGTGCTAAAAAGTAGTAACTTTATTGAAGATTACAGCGTAGAAAAAAATGGGAAATTCTCAGAACTTTCAATAACATTTGCGAATGAATATCCATCACTTGAATTAAAAAGAGTTTCTAGACCCGGGCAAAGAATATATATAAAACATAGTGAAATACCACGAATAAAAAATGGTATGGGAATCGGGATCATGTCTACTCCAAAGGGTATAATGAGTACAAGGGAAGCAAAGAAAATTCAACTCGGAGGAGAGTTACTATGTACTATAAGTTAATAAATTAATAAATAATTACACGACTAATGTCACGAATAGGAAAGCAAAAAATCGAAATACCAAGTGGAGTTGAGGTGAATCTAACTGGACAAATTCTACATGTAAAAAGTCCTAAGGGAGAATTAACCCTAGATGTTCATCCGGTTATACAAATTGAAATCAGTGAAGGATGCATCCTAGTAAAAAGATCTACAGAAGATAAGTTAGATCGTGGGCTACATGGACTTACAAGAAGTCTTGTGAGCAATATGGTTGAAGGTGTTACAAAAGGATTTGAAAAAAGGCTTGAAATCCTAGGGGTTGGTTACCGCGCACAAGTACAAGGAACTAAACTGGTATTAAGTCTCGGACACTCACACCCAATCGAATACCCTGCCCCGGATGGAATAACATTATCTATAGATGCTGAGAAAAAGAATATAGTAATTGTAAGTGGGATAGACAAACAAAAAGTTGGACAGGTTGCTGCTGAAATAAGAGAATTTAGAAAGCCTGAACCATACAAGGGTAAAGGTGTAAGATACTTAGGAGAATTTGTAAGAAGAAAGGCGGGTAAATCTGCAGCTAAATAAGAATCAATTAATATAAATTAATAAAATGGATCAAAGTAAGAGGAAAACTAGGCAAGCACGTATTAGAAAAATCGTTCAAGGGACGTCTGCTCGACCTAGACTATCTGTATACAAAAGTTTAACTACAACTTATGCTCAACTCATAGATGATACAAGTGGTGTTACTATAGCTGCTATTTCAGATCTAAAAGGTAAGAGGTCGGGAACGAAGATAGAATCTGCAAAGAATTTAGGAGTTGAAATTGCAAAGAAAGCAAAAGAAAAAAAGATAACTGAATGTGTATTTGACAGAAGTGGTTACAAATATCACGGAAGGGTCAAAGCCTTAGCTGAAGGTGCTAGAGAAGGTGGATTGAAATTTTAAATACTCTAATCAATAACATTAAAACTTAACAGCACGACTAATGGTAAAGAGAAAATCAAATCGCAACACGCTCCCAAAAGAAAGAAAGGAGTTTGAAGAAGAAGTTATAGCAATAGATCGTGTGACGCGTGTAGTTAAAGGTGGACGTAGACTTAGATTTCGTGCAACAGTAGTTATAGGTGATAAAAAAGGCCGTGTTGGAATTGGAATCGGTAAATCAAATGAAGTTACCGGTGCAATTTCAAAAGCTATAACAAAGGCAAAGAAAACTTTGATTACTATCCCAATGGTTAATGGAACTATTCCACATGAAATAAAGCACAAATTTAAAGCTGCAAAAATCCTACTTATGCCAGCTGCCCCAGGTACCGGTATTATCGCTGGAGGATCTATCCGTAAAGTAATTAATTTGGCAGGTGTAACAAACATCATGGGTAAATCATTCGGGTCAAATAATAAATTAAGTACAACTCGTGCAGCATTTGAAGCGTTGAAGTTACTAAAGGAAAATCCATTCATAAAGCAAAATGCAGAAGTTACTAAGATTGTAAAAGAAGAAGTGGAAGTGGAGATGGAGGATATAAAAACTAAAGAGGTAAAAAAAGCTGCTCCAAAAAAAACTACTCATAATTTAAAATTAAATTCACAAACTGATGAAATTAAACGAAAGAAAATCAATTAATCCTGCAAAAAAGAAACGTATTGGACGTGGTGATGGATCATGCGGAACTTACAGTGGAAAAGGTATGAAAGGTCAAACTGCAAGAGCTGGTGGACGAAGAAGGCCGGGCTTTGAAGGTGGTCAGACTCCATTGATTCGTCGTATGCCTAAACTTCGTGGATTCACACCAATCAACAAGATTACTTATCAAGTAATAAACATATCTGATCTTGAAGATAAATTTAATGATGGAGACACTATTACAAAAGAAATGCTTAAAAAGGCCGGATTGATATTCAGTGCAAAAAAACCTGTAAAACTACTCGGTAACGGTGAGCTAAAAAAGAAAGTTGAGTTAACTGTTGAACTTGCGTCTGTGTCAGCAATTGATAAAATTGAAAAGGCTAAAGGTACGCTTACATTAACCAAAGTAAAAAAGGTGAAAGTCGAAAAAGCTGAATAGACTTCGAACTCAATAAAGTAAAATATTATGTTACAGTATCTAAAACAAATTTGGCACACTAAAGATCTACGAAAAAAGATCCTATACACAATAGGAATTTTGGCTCTTTACAGAGCTATGATTCAAGTATCGATACCAAGTATAAATCTTGATAATCTTGCTGCATTATTTGACACTCAATCCGGTGGAACTCTTGGAGCTTTTTCTTTGCTTACCGGTGGATCTGCGGAAAATTTCTCAATAATGCTTATGGGGCTTTCCCCATATATCAATGCATCTATCATCGTGCAATTACTTGCCGTTGTAATACCAAAGCTGGAACAATTAAGTAAAGAAGGGGAGCAAGGTAGAGCTAAAATGACAAAATATACTAACTGGCTGACTCTGCCGTTAGCATTTTTGCAATCTTACGGAATGTTAGTATTAATGAATTCAAGTGCGGGAAACCTACCAATCATCGAAAGCATACGAGATCCTTATATAGTACTTCCAATTATGTTAACAGTTACTACTGGTACCCTTATCATGATGTGGCTAGGTAACCTTATTACAGAAAACGGAATAGGGAATGGTGTCTCGCTATTGATCATGACGAGCATACTATCTGCCCTACCCCAAGCTGTATCCGGTGCATTGCAAACAGTAAGTATAGATCAAACTAAACTTATACCAATTGCTGCTACAGCAATCTTTGCAATCTTGTTAACTGTCTTAATAGTTATAGTAAGTGAAAGTTATAAAAACATACCCATTTCATATGGTGGCAAAGGCCAAAAGATGAAACAGAACTTCTTACCGCTCAGACTTAACCAGGCAGGTATGATTCCTATCATCTTCGCTGTATCTATGATCGCATTCCCAACTGTAGCTGCACAATTTATGCAGAATTCCGATTCGGAATCTGTGAAATCAATAGCAGAATTTATAAATACTCATTTCAACCGTACCGGAGTTGTATACATGGTCGTCTACTATATTTTAATTGTTTTATTCACATTCTTCTATGTAAGTATTACTTTCAACCCGGAGCAAGTGGCTGAAAATATTCAAAAAAGAGGTGGTTTCGTTCCTGGGATTCGTCCAGGCAAGGCGACTTCTGAATACATAGGAAGAATCTCTAATAGACTTACGCTTTTCGGTGGTATATTCCTAGCTTTTGTAGCAATAGCTCCGATAGCCGCCCAAAATCTAACTGCTCAATCTTCCGGAGGTGCAGTGCCTGTGCTTGTAAGTGGAGCCGGTCTAATAATTATTGTTGGTGTTGTTCTAGATTTAATGCGTCAAGTTAGTGCGCAACTCGCAATGCATAATTACAATAAGTTTTATTAATAGTTGACGAAGTATGAGTCCTAATTTCTAAGCGACCGATAGACGAGGAGCGTCAAGAAATTAGAGATGAATACGAGTCAACTGAAGAATTATTAACTTGAAATATTAATGGACATCGTTTTATTCGGAATACAAGGTTCAGGTAAAGGAACCCAAGGGAAAAGAATAGCTGAGAAATATGATATGAGTATATTTGAAACCGGAGCTGAGCTTCGTAAGTTATCCAAAGAGCACTCTCCGCTTGGTTTAAAAGTAAAAGCAATAATTAATGCCGGATACTTAGTACCTGTGGAAGTGGTAATGGAAATAATTGAGAATTTTTTAAAGAACGTTAAAAGTGATGAGCTTGTTCTTTTCGATGGTATCCCAAGGTCCGATGAACAAATGGAACAATTCAACTCACTTATGGCTAGAAGTGGACGTGCCTTCAAGGGACTTCTCATTAATATTCCAAAAGAGATGGCGATGGATAGACTTTTGTCACGACAAATATGTGAAGGATGTAAGGAGGTTTTTCCTGCTTCATACGACGGAGAAGTATGTGAGAAGTGCGGAGGGAAGTTAGTAAAACGAGCTGATGACAATGAGGATAGTATCCTTACGCGACTTTCAGCTTTCGTTAATGAAACTATGCCTGTGATAAAGAAATATAAAACGAATAATCAAATGATAGATATCGATGGGACCGGATCTATAGACAATGTAACTGAACTTGTTTTCGCAGAACTAAATAAAATTTTCGCATAATGCAAACTCGCATAAAAACAGCCGATGAAATTATAGCCATGCGCGAAGGTGGAAAAGTTTTAGGTGATTTATTGTATGCTCTAAACAATGTTATAAAACCTGGAATAAGTGCACTTGAAATAGATCAATTTTCAGAAACCTTCATTAGAGATCATGGGATGACCCCGGGGTTCAAAGGTTATTACGGCTTCACCGGAACTGTTTGTTTCTGCATAAATCATGAAATAGTTCATGGGATACCAACTTCTAAACAAATAGTAAAAGATGGGGATTTAGTAACAATTGACTGTGGAGTCATTCACAAGGGACTGAATACTGATTCGGCCGTTACTTATTTGATCGGGAATGTGGATTCAAAGGCTGAGCAATTTGTCAAAACAGTACAAAAAGCACTTTATGACGGAATTCGTGAAGTTAAACCCGGAAACAAAATAGGTGATATAGGTTATGCAATTGAAAAGAAAGTAACTCAAAGCGGCTATCATATAATCAAAGATCTTGTAGGACATGGAATAGGAGAATTTTTACATGAAGAACCACATGTACCAAATTTTGGTAAAAGAAATTCAGGTCAGACTTTGAAACCGGGACTAACATTTGCCATTGAGCCAATAGTTGGTATGAAGACTGCAGAGATGATAACTCTTGAAGATGGATGGACTATTGTCACACCTGATAGTAGTTTATCTTGTCAGTGGGAACACACAGTTCTAATAACCGAAACAGGGTGTGAAGTACTTACGCTGCGTCCTGATGACAAAATATAAACAAAAAGATAGAATTAGTATATTTTACAACAAATCCTTATCAATGCAAGCCCTTTGCGGAAACATATTCTTTTCGCCTTGCATGAGCCATACGTTTTAAGTAAAATCCAGGAGCTATTTTCCAATACAATCACCAAAAACTTCAATTTATGACCGACAGTAACAGCAAAATAGAGGTTTTAGGTAGAGTAAATGAATGTTTACCAGGGGCGCATTTCAAAGTGGAAATAGCTGACAATAATTACCCTGAGGGATTTATAGTCGAAGGTCATCTGTCTGGGAAGATGCGTGTGAATTACATAAAAATCATACCTGGAGACTACGTAAATATTGAACTCTCTCCATATGACATGTCAAAGGGGCGAATAACGTATAGGCACAAAAGCAAGCCTGCTGATACGGTCGCTGAAGTGACTGATGAGGTAGTGGGGGAGTTAGATGATGATGAGGTTGCGGAGGGTGATGAAGGGGAACAAAAATAAAAAAATAAAAAAAAATCCTGTATTAATTTAAATACTTGTTGTTGCTATGAAGGTAAAAGCATCAGTCAAAAAAATATGTGATCTATGTCAAGTCATCAAACGAAAAGGTGTTCTACGTATTGTATGCAAAAGAACTCCAAAGCATAAACAAAGACAGGGGTAGTGCGGGGAACGCATATCCTAACTGTTAAATAACAAAATTTAATTTTAAAGTAATGGCAAGAATAGCCGGTATAAACATTCCAAAGGAGAAAAGAGTAGAAATATCTCTAACTTATATCAAAGGTATAGGTCGAGCTAGAAGTAAGACTATGCTTGAAAAGTTGAATATTAACCTGGATACTAGGGTGCAGGATCTTACTGAGGCGGAGGTTGATTTGCTTCGTGAGGAAGTAGCTAAATACCCAACCGAAGGTGACCTTCGTAGAAAAGTATCATTAGATGTAAAAAGACTTCAGGATATTGGTTCTTACAAAGGATATAGGCATAAGAGGAATCTACCTGTTCGTGGGCAAAAAACTAAATGTAATGCGCGTACAAAAAGAGGTAAGAAGATTGCTGTAAGCGGAAAAAAGAAAGAAACTAAGAAATGATAAAGTAAAAAATTAATAATATAGCAAATGGCAGTAAAGGCTTCTAAAAAGAAGGCAAAGAAAAGGATCGTTACAGAAGGTAGGGTGTATATAAATGCTAGCTTCAATAATACGTTAGTTACAATAACTGATGCCGAGGGGAATACTATTTCTTGGGGGTCATCCGGTAATAGCGGGTTCAAAGGCTCTAGAAAATCAACTCCTTATGCTGCACAAGTAGCTGCCGAATCAGCTGTTGGTAAGGCGAAAGAATATGGATTACAAAAAGTACGCGTATTCGTTAAAGGTGTAGGTACCGGTAGGGATCAAGGTATTAGAGGGCTTATAACTTCAGGCCTTGAGCTACTTACTATAGAGGATTTAACTTCTTTACCACACAATGGATGTAGAAAAAAGAAGCCAAGAAGGGTTTAATTATTATAAAATTTAACATTAATCAAATTGTCAACTTTCAGAGGGTCAAAGGCCAAAATATGTAGGAGGTTAGGTATTAACCTTTTCGGGTCAGCTAAGTACGAAAAGATTCTTACTAAAAAAGGGTATCCGCCTGGAGCTCATGGCCGTTCAAAGTTTTCTAAAAAATCTGAATTTGGAAGGCAGTTGGATGCCAAGCAAACAGCTAGATTTATGTTTAATGTAACTGAAAAGCAATTTGGACAATATTACAAAAAAGCTGATAAAATGCTCGGTGTAACCGGTGAGGAGTTAATCCGATTTCTAGAGAGAAGATTAGATAATGTTATATTTAGAGCAGGTTTTGCCATCACTCGTTTCCAATCAAGACAAATAGTTAGTCACGGGCTTGTGAAGCTAAATGGTAGGCGTGTTAATATACCTTCTATCAGTGTAAAAGAAGGTGACGAAATTGAAATAAGAGAAAGAAGCAAGAGTGTTAAACTTTTCGCTGAAAATCTCGAAACTAATAAAAAATATTCAGCTCCCGGTTGGCTGGTTGTAGACCAGAAAAAGCTAACAATTAAGATCAAGAGGCTCCCTGAAAAAGACGAGCTCGAACAAGCTATCGATAGCCAACTTATCGTTGAGTACTACTCTAAGTAATTTTAATAATTAATTTCAACCCTACTCTATTATGCATCAAATTCAAGAAGAAATCGGTATGCCAAAGATCACTCAAGTTTCGAGTGATGGTAATCGTGCCGTCTTCGAAATTGGACCATTGCCGACTGGATACGGAATGACACTTGGTAATTCACTAAGAAGAGTATTGATTTCATCTCTTCCCGGTAGCGCAGTGTCTGCAATTAAAATAAATGGAGTTGCGCATGAATACGCAGCTATAGCTGGAGTAAAAGACAGCGTACTTGATATGACGCTAAATCTTAAACTTCTACACATTCAAAAAGACAGTAAAGAGCCATCTACTTTGACTTTAAGCGTAACCAAAAAAGGTAACGTAACGGCAAAAGACATAAAGGTTCCTGCCGGAGTTCAAATTTTAAACCCTAATCTATATATAACAAGCCTAGACGACAAAGCGAAGCTTGATATAGAAATCATCGTTGAAAAAGGTGTAGGATACATTCCGGTAGCAGAAAGAGATACTAAAGAGGATCCAATGAAAATATGGGTAGATACAATTTTCTCACCTGTAAAAAGAGTTAGATATGATGTTGAGGCTGCCAGAGTCGGTCAAATGACTAACCTGGACAAGCTTACAATTGAAATTGAGACTAATGGAAGTATGACATCTGAAGATGCACTTAAATTTTCAGCAAATGTACTTAAATCATACTTTGGTCTATTTGATAACTCTGATATGCCGGTAGAATCCGACTTCATGAGTGACATGCAAAGTATCAATGCTAAGCAAAGAGAAGCTGACAACCAAAAGCCTGCTCAAGAAAAATACACACCAATTGAAATCCTAGGATTATCGCCAAGGACACTCAATTCTCTTATAAATGGTGGTATCGGATCTATAGAACAATTGGTAAAATGTACAGAAAGTAAATTGACAAACCTAAGAGGATTCGGTAAAAAGGCTCTCACAGAAGTAGCCGCAGCTCTAGAACCAAGAGACCTCAAATTATCAGATGAAGATTAATTAAATACAATGCGACATCAAAAAAAGAACGACAAACTAAATACAGGGTCACAATCTCATACAAATGCCATAAAAAGAAATTTGGCTACATCAATAATATTGCATGAGCGCATAACAACTACTGCAAAAAGAGCAGCTGTGGTATCTCCAATAGTTGAAAAACTAATCACTATGGCGAAAAGCACAGATGAAATGAATGCAATTCGTAATCTAAATCAATTTTTGTTTGATAAGAACGCATGTCGTAAAGTCATGGAAGTGTTAAAAGATAGATACAAAGACCGAACTTCCGGTTACACACGTATTACAAAATTTAAAAGTCGCGCAGGTGACATGGCCCCTATGGTAATAGTAGAATTAGTTAACTAAAGATATGAAAACATACTCAGCAAAACAAAGCGAAATTCAAAGAAAGTGGTACATTGTCGATGCAAAAGACATGGTACTAGGTAGACTTGCAACAACTCTTGCCGTTACTCTACGTGGTAAAAACAAACCTACTTTCACTCCTCATCTTGATTGCGGAGATTACGTAGTCGTAATCAACGCAGGTCACATCAGACTAACAGGTAAAAAGGAGACAGATAAAAAATACTATTCTCATAGTGGATATATTGGAAATCTTAAGACTCAAACGGTCAAAGAAGTAAGAGCTAAAAAACCTACTAAGATTCTACATGATGCTGTAAGAGGCATGATTCCAAGGAATAAGCTGAGAGACCATGTAATGGACAAATTGAAGCTGTACGAAGGGGAAACTCATCCACATGAAGCACAACAACCGGAAGCTTTGAGCCTATAAAGTAATAATATTAAAACCTAACGGATGACACTAATGACAGAAAAAGTTAAAAAAACGGTGAAGAAGAAAACGGGGGATGAAGCTATGCCAACCGGACGAGTTGGAAAGTATCATCACGCAGTTGGCAAAAGAAAAAGAGCTGTAGCGGTGGTACGTCTATACGAAAAAGGTAATGGAAACATTTCAATCAACGGTAAGACAGTTGAAGAATTTGCGAATTCAAAAGATCTTGTAGAAGTTATCACGGCACCACTTAGATTGGTCGGTGCATTAAAAACTTATGACATCACAGTTTTGGTAAAAGGTGGTGGATTCAGAGGGCAGGTTGATGCTGTTAAGCACGCTATCTCTCGTTCACTTACAGGAGCTGACGCACTACTTCGTACATCATTAAAGAAAGTTGGATTTCTTACACGTGATTCACGTATCAAAGAAAGAAAGAAATTCGGACTTAAGAAAGCTCGAAAATCACCACAATGGTCTAAGCGTTGAGACATGCGCTTCACAATTCTCACACTCTTTCCCTGTTTATTTGAATCCTATTTCGGCGATTCAATAATCAAACGTGCTATAGATCAAGGTTTAATAACTGTGGATTTTTTGAATATTCGCGATTTTACGGAGGATAAGCACGGAAAGGTAGATGATACACCTTATGGAGGCGGGGCGGGTATGTTAATTACATGTCAACCGCTTTTTGACTGTATTAAGGCGGCTAAAGAGAAAAACAAAGGCCCGGTTGTGTTCATGACGCCACAAGGTGAAACATTCACGCAAAAAGCGGCTGAAAATTTCTCACAGAAGTATGATGAAATGATTATTTTATGTGGAAGATACGAAGGCATAGATCAACGCGTAAGAGATGAATTCGTAGATATGGAGATATCTGTCGGGAATTACGTCCTAACAGGCGGAGAGCTGCCTGCGATGATAATAATAGATGCCGTCACACGCCTGATACCAGGCGTGCTCGGAGACGAAGATTCACATATACAAGATTCTTTCTCAGAAGCTTTCGAAGGTAAAAAAGAATACCCACATTATACCAAGCCGGCCGAGTACGAAGGTCGGAGAGTTCCGGACGTACTTTTGTCAGGAAATCACGCAGAAATCGAAAAATGGAGAAAAAAACATCTAAAGTAGATACTATAAAATTTGAATTATAGGAAAATTAATATACAATGTGCCAGAAAATAAACAAAAACAAATATGGAACACTCTTTAAAGATCGATGAGGTATTTAAAAAATTTAAAACTTCTAACAAAGGACTATCAGGGGCAGAGGTTAACTTTCGTCTAAAAGAATACGGTCAAAATAAATTAACGGAAAAGCATAAGACTCCAATGATAGTTAAGTTCCTAGAGGAATTTAGTGATTTGATGGTGATTATCCTTATAATTGCTGCAATTATAGCTGGAATCGCCGGGGAGGTAATAGATGCCAGTGTCATACTTTTTATAGTTATCTTAAATGCATGTATAGGCTTTATTCAAAAGTTCAAAGCGGAAAAAGCCTTGGAAGCTTTGCAAAAAATGGTATCACCACATGCCAGAGTAATTAGAGATGGGGAGGAGGTTATGATCGATGCGGAAAATTTAGTGCCCGGAGACATCGTAATACTAGGGGAAGGCGATAAAATTACTGCAGATATAAGGCTTATTGAATGCTCTGAGCTGCGCATATCGGAAGCAACATTGACTGGTGAATCAAGCCCAGTTGTAAAATCAGCAGATATAATTCATGACAAAAATGAACACGTAGCGGATATTAGAAATGTAGCATTTATGGGAACTTCTGTTGTTCGTGGTACCGGTAAAGGAATTGTGATTTCCACAGGAATGAACACTGAATTTGGTAAGATCGCAAAACTAACAACCGGAACCGTAAAAGATAAAAGTCCACTACAAAAAGAGATTTTTAAAATAGGGGTTTTTGTTGGAAAAATAACATTTGTCATTTCAACGATACTGCTGGTCGTAGGATATTTTTATCAAGGACAAACTCTCCTTGATTCGTTTTTATTCTCTGTGTCTGTCGCAGTGGCGGCAGTCCCGGAGGGACTGCCTGCCACAATCACCATAGCGCTAGCTATAGGTGTCCAACGCATGGCAAAGAAAAATGCAATCATCAAACAACTCTCATCTGTAGAAACGCTCGGATCAACTACAGTAATATGTAGTGACAAAACCGGGACTCTTACGAAAAATGAAATGACTGTACAGGAATTATATTTCGATAACTATGATGTAAAGATAACCGGAGTTGGATATAGTCCAAATGGAGACATGCATTTCAAAGCAGATAAAAACATAGTGTCACTGCTCAATCACAAAGAGCATAAAATCACTATGGAGGATATAAAAAAACGATACAATGAATTATATCAAATGTCTGACATTATATTTAAAGCAGCAACTCTCTGTAATAATGCAAAACTCATAATAGAAAAAGGTAAGGTCGATATGCTTGGTGACCCAACTGAGGGCGCCCTGCTTACAATGACTGCAAAGGCCGGATATACAAAAGAAGGCCTCGCAAAATCAATAAAGAGAATTTATGAACTCCCATTTGAATCGGACAGGAAACGTATGAGTGTGATCTGCAAAGAAAAAATCGGGAAAACCTACAAACATATAGCCTATGTAAAAGGGGCCCCTGAGATGGTACTACCAAAATGTACACATATATTAAAAGACGGAGAGGTCAAAAAACTAACAGAAAATGATAAAAAATATTATGAGAAACTAAACATCGAAATGGCAGGCAGAGCCCTCCGCGTAATTGCACTTGCTTACAAAGAAGTGAAAGAAAATAAAACTTATAAAGAAAGTGATGTGGAAATAAATCTGATTTTCGCCGGCTTATCCGGAATAATAGATCCACCAAGAACAGAGGTAAAAGAAGCTGTTGAAATGACGTACAAAGCTGGAATAAAAATTTATATAGTCACAGGTGATCAAGGGCTTACAGCTGGAGCCATCGCAAAAAAACTCAATATAGTAGGAGATGATTTTCATATAATAACCGGACAGATGCTCGATAAACTCTCCGTAACAAAACTCAAGCAAGAATTCAAAAAACACGAATACATTATATTTGCACGAGTCAGCCCGTCTCATAAATTAAAAGTTGTAGATACTCTGAAAAAAATGGGAGAAGTGGTAGCCGTAACGGGAGATGGTGTAAATGATGCCCCTGCCCTAAAACGAGCTGACATTGGAGTCGCCATGGGAATAGTGGGTACTGATGTAAGCAAAGAAGCTGCCAACATGGTACTTGCAGATGACAAATTCAATACTATAATCAATGCCATAAAGGAAGGTCGAACAATATATGGAAATCTTAAAAAATTCATATTTTATATATTTTCATGCAACATAGGTGAGCTAATCACTGTATTCGCAGCTATAATACTGGCCCTACCCGCACCGCTTACAGCGGTGCTCATCCTAGCAGTAGACCTCGGTACTGATGTACTCCCGGCTCTCGCTCTTGGGGTCGAGCCATCCGAGGACGACACTATGAACAGGCCACCTAGAAATCCAAAAGAACGCATCATGCAAGGAGCATTTGTAACGAGATATTTATATGTAGGCACATTTATAGGATTAATAGTGGTCGGTTTATTTATATTTCAACTGTACAACTATGGATGGAGCTGGGGTGAGACTTTGAGCCGTGACTCACTTGCATACATGAAAAGCTCTACAACAGCCTTTGCCGTGCTAGTACTTATCCAAATGGTAAATGCCTACAACGCAAGAGATGAGAAAAAATCAGTATTCAAAATCGGAATCTTCAAAAATATCTGGTTACTCGGAGCTATCGGAATATCAATTCTTACATTATTTGTATTCGTAGAAGTTCCTTTTGTTCAAACCTTCCTTCGAACAACCCACCTTACACTTATAGAATGGATGATGATTATCGGCGCTTCATTTGGAATATTAGTCATAGAAGAAACAAGAAAGCTATTTAGCCGACTTTCAAAAACTTAAGCCGCAAATAAATCGGCTAATTCACCCCTAAGATTTACACTTTCTGGAGGAGCTTTGGAAATAACTGGATCTATCTTCTCCGTGATCGCAACATGAGTCGTCATCACTTCATGTCTATTTTTAATAAATAGTCTATCTTTAAAAAGAAGTAAATTTACATGCAAAGGTCTAACTTCACCACCTCCTTTAATAATAGAAGTAGGATTAACCTCATCATGAAAAACCCCTTCCGGCTTATCAGAATAATCCTGATCATCACTCCACCACAACATACTACCAATATCAAATTGACCCCTAATCAAATAAGCTTCGCCACTTATAGGATGGATATATATCCAACTATCATCTATTTCAGAATAAAACACCCTACCAAGGGCTATCCCATCAACCGTAGTCAAACTAGCCTCTTGATTTCTTGAGATCTTCAAAGGCGACCTACCACTTAACTCAATAGATTCACAAGTCTCCTCTCGATGATAATCTAAATTTAGAACCATCTGTTATAGTTGACATATCAATGTTATTATTTAAGCACAGTGAAAAAAAATTGCAAACACCAATCCTATGCAAAGGGTAATACAATTAATAAAGGCTAATGACGGCTATCTCCGCATCAAAGTTCTTCCTAAATCTGCAAAAAATGAAATTGTAGATATCATGGATGATGAAACTATAAAAATCCGAATCAAAGCTATACCAGAAAAAGGCAAGGCAAACCAAGCACTCATCAAATTCCTCTCACAAGAGCTAGACATCCAAAAAGACTCAATTAAAATAATCAGCGGCAAAACTGACCAAGTAAAATTAATAAAGATCACCACTTAAATATGAACCAAATCGACCTTACAAACATAGAGCATATAAAAGGAATTTTAAAAACTCATGGCACGGCGGCCAAAAAGGCACTTGGCCAAAATTTCTTAGTTGATAGAAATGCACTCGACAAAATAATCGAAGCAGGTGAACTTCATGAAAGCGATCAGGTACTTGAAATTGGGCCAGGCCTTGGCGTCCTAACGGACGCCATCCTCCACAAAACCCATAACCTCACATCGCTTGAAATGGATAGAGAAATCATTCCGATTCTCCAAATAAACATGCACAACCTACATTCAACTGAAGAGCTAAAAGATTGGGAAGTAATCCACACCGATGCACTAAAATTCGATATCGACAAAACGAATTTCAAAAAAGGCTACAAACTCCTCGCCAATATCCCATACTTCATCACCTCCCCACTACTCCGACATTTCCTCAAAGACCAATACCTAAAAAACTCCAAAATCATCCCATCGATAATAGTTTTCTTAATTCAAAAAGAATTAGCAGAAAAAATAGTGGACAAGAAAAAAGAATCAGTGATCGGACTCAACATCAAAGTATTCGGCACACCTGAAATCATCGCAAACGTCCCTGCCAAGTCTTTCCACCCTGCCCCAAAGGTCGATTCAGCAGTACTCAAGATAACAGTTCACAAAACTTCAAAAGTCGACATGAGCAAAATCGACATAAACAAATTCTTCGAAACAATCGAGCGCGGATTCTCCTCCCCAAGAAAAAAACTTCGCAACAATATACCTGAAGAATTACTTATCACAGCCGGTATAGATCCGAACCTCCGCGCCGAAAAACTCACAATAGAAGATTGGGTAGCTATAACAAGCCTAATCAAATAAACAATTCATCGTTAAATTGATTGTGTTTTTTCAACATAATCGCTATAATTTTACTGTAAAATAATTTTACTTTCCAACAGGCTAAAAATAAATCTCATATTTATAAAAAATTTCACCTTCAGATTTTAAGAATTTTTCATAATTAAACTATATAATATATATATTATGACAACAAAACTCATCAAGATATCACCAAAAGGTCAATTCTCAATCCCTAAAGAAGATCGAGATAAAATCAACTGCGAATACTTCATCTATACCCTTAAAGGAAAACATATAATCTTAAGTCCTGCAAAAATTGAGCCTGAAGATGACCCTATTGGCTTCGGACTACTCTCAGAAAAGGCATTTGCTGAAATATGGGACAATCCTGAAGGTGATATCTACAATAAATTTTATAAGGAATAGATTTTTTAATTTCTAAAATTATGGAAGCTCAAATAATCATTTACAAGTCCGATGATGGCGATATCAAAATCGATGTAACACTCGAAGATGAAACCGTATGGCTCACTCAAGAGCAAATAGCGATACTTTTTGGAAAAGGCAGATCCACTATTACAGAACATATACAAAATATTTTTGAAGAAGGAGAATTGGAAAAAAAACTGGTAAGTCGGGATTTCCGACATACCACAAAACACGGAGCCATAGAGGGAAAAACACAAACCGCAACCACAAAATATTATAATCTTGATGTCATTATTTCGGTAGGCTATCGGGTGAAATCAGCACAAGGAACACAATTTCGCATCTGGGCAACACAAAAACTCAAAGAACACATCGTAAAAGGATTTACCCTCAATGATGAACGGTTTAAATCCGGGAAATCTATGAATTATTTTGCCGAACTCCAAGACAGAATCCGTACAATACGACTTTCGGAACGGTTTTTTTATCAAAAAATCAAAGATATTTATACCACTGCCATTGATTATAATCCAAAAGATGAAAAAACCATTGAATTCTTTAAAATCGTACAAAATAAACTCCTCTGGGCTATTAGCCAAAAAACAGCAGCAGAACTTATTTATCGTCGAGTAGATGCTTCTCTCCCACTTCTCGGGATGCAGTCGTATGACAAACAAGAAGACTCAATCAAAAAAACAGATGTCAGTATAGCCAAAAATTATCTCAACGAAGAAGAAATGAAACTTTTGAAATTGCTCGTAGATCAATATCTTACTTTTGCGGAAACGATGGCCGAACAACAAATACCAATGTACATGAAAGACTGGATAGAACAATTGGATGGTATATTAAAAATGAATAAAAGAGAGCTTCTCACACATGCTGGGAAAATAAACCACGAAATGGCACTCCAAAAATCAAATCAGGAATTTGAAAAATTTAAAGCCGAACAGAGAAAAGTCGAAAAAGCGGAAAGCCTTAAAGAACTTGAGGCTGATTTAAAAAAATTACAATCTTAAATATATGCCGCATTTTTTTTTCCCACAACGTCCGGATGCCAAACCAACCATTTACGCCTACAGGCTGAAAGGCGTTGAAACACATAAAGGCTTGCTTAAAATCGGCTATACGGTTCGTAGCGCACAAGACAGAATTGCGGAACAGCTCAAACAAATAAAAACCGGCGTGATGCAACAGCTTTTGACCGATAAAATAAGACTAAATTACCATTCATAATTCACAATTTATAATTAAAACCATGGATAACGATCAACGCAACAAAATCGCGGTTCTTTAAACAAATTGGTAAACCAAAAGTATGTTTGAGAGCATGTAGATGCTGAAATCTAAAAAATCCAAACGTGCGAAAACAAATTTAATGAATTTTGATCATGTGGAAGTGTGCACGTGAACAGATTTTGTACGTTATCTTGTACAAAAACTCTTCCCGGAAGGAGGGATTGTACAATAATCCGTACAATTTGGTTTTTATGCCTTGCTAAAAAAAACACTCCCAGACACATCTCTCTCATAAAATAGTCTATCAAATACATCCTTCATGGCTTGTTCTTAAGAATGACGTCTGAAGTACACATTTCAAAGCGTTTTCATGGAGATTGAACTTTGAAATACGGCATTCGACGCCCGTTCCCGGGAATGATGTCTGAAGTACGGCGCTTCGCCTGCAAAACCATTATCTTTTCCATAAAAAGCTACTTTTATGCTTACTTATTCTTTAAACTTTTCTTTTGAAGATTCGACTTTGAAATACAACTTCCTGTCAACTATTTTCTCGGAGGAATTTTCCGTTGACCCGGCAAATCACAGCCGCCTTTATTAAAGGGATTACATCGAAGCACTCGCCATATTCCTTTAAATATTCCTTTGATTGCGCCATGTTTTTCTATAGCTCCAATCATGTAAGTAGAACAACTCGGTGTAAATTTGCAGTAGCCACCGGTAAATAACGCTTTGCCCCATGCACTATGATCCGGGGAAAGAGTTTTTTGATAAATTCTTATAATGAAAATTAAAACTTTTTTTACCATATTCAACATATAACTTCAATAACATACCATAAACCTAATCCCTTTTATTTATAATGGAAACTAATTCGCTGATACTTACACGAAATGAATGAAAACTATCGGATTCGCGGGTAAAGATGTGGCGAAGCTGCGCCAATGCGTGTTAGATAGAGAAGTAATTTAGTGGGTTTCTCTTAACACCATCTTGGATTACCTCTATATGCAAGTGAACTCCGGATGAGCGGCCGGTAGTACCCATAAGTCCAACTATCTGACCGGCTACTACTTGTTCACCCTCTCTTACGTAAATTTTATTCTCTGTGAAATGAGCCATAAGGACCTCAATCCCATCGTCTCTCTTGATCATAAGATGCGTACCATACCCGCCATTATAACCGGTCTGACGTACTTTTGTAACAACACCTGATATAGGAGCTACAACATTTGGACTCCAAGATTTGTCTTTTCTAGAGATATCAAGACCTACATGACCATAAGTAAACCCGCGTGAATACCTTGCATTTACAGGTGTTGGACTTATGAAACCAACATTATTCACAGTTTGTGAAACAGTTTCGCTACCAAGTATCGCACCGGATCTAAATGAATCATTGCGGCTCATAGCTATATAACGGGTCGCCTCCGGCGACCTAACTCCAGCCAAAACAAGCTCTGCTCCCGCCTCTAGATTTTCAGCAGCCACTGCATTGTTCGCTACTATTTTTTCCTCCTCTATACTAAATGCTTTTGCGATTTTCCCTAAATTATCACCGGATTTAACAGTATATAAATATCCATCTACAGGTAAAATTGCTAGCTCCTGCCCCATCTTTAAAAAATTGCCAGCTCCAAGAGTCGGATTGTTATCAAGGATTGTTGCAGTTCTAAGTCCATACATATAAGCAATTCCCGAGACCGTTTCCCCTGATTCAACTTTGTGAGTTATCAACCCCTCACGATTTGCGTAGTTCCTGTTTCCGGTCGGCATAGATTTTGATAAATACCCTTCATCATCAGCCACAAGACTGAAATCCGAAAATATCCCTACGTCACTACTTGCATACGCGTCATTAAATTCAAAATGGTAAAAATCAACTGAAGATAAGAGGAAAAATAACAATAGTACGTAAGCAACCTTTTTAACGAACTTCCGCTGACATGGCAAATCCGCACATTCAGCATCATTATGACTAAAATGGTTTCTTAGGAAAGAAACATGCTCACTCTGTTTTTTGAAAAGAGTTTTTAGACTTTCTATAGAAAAAATCGTTGTAATATGAGTAATCTTTTTGATTATTTTCTTCTTTAGAATAGATGGATTCTCGTGGATTAATCTATTGTGCCTGGAACGTCGCGCCGAAATGTTGACCGTACTTGATGTCTCTGAGTTTTTGGAACTCATATTTCAAGGTTTATATGGTACTTATTTTTGTCTATTTTTATTTTCCATAACTTCTGTGAGAATACCATGAGTACATTAAAAATGCAAGCTCAAAGACAACAAATGTTAGGGGCTGTCAAGTGGGTAAGCTTAGGTGAAATTTGACAAATAAATGTTTTTTTATACTTTGGAGGTTGAAGGTAAATGTATTAGAATGTGCCTCGGACAACCGTCGAACTTAACAAGCGGACAGCCGTCGATAATAGAGCTGATTAATAGAATTGAGATTCGGCGCATAGATACTCTAAGTTAAAAAATTAATAATAATTATACGACTATGGCAAAAGCAGTAGATAAAAATGATGCAATGAGACATTCGTGCTCGCACGTAATGGCTCAAGCAATCATGGAAATGTTCCCAGAGGCAAAACTGGCAGTTGGCCCTTGGATTGATAGTGGATTCTATCATGATATTGAACTTCCAAGGACGCTTATTCCTGAAGACCTACCTATCATAGAAAAAAAAATGAAGCAGATTATGAAGCAAAGACAGAAGTTCAGGCAGTATGATTTGCCATCTGACGAAGCTATTAAATTTTTAAAAGATAGAGGGCAAGATTATACCGCTGAGATGGCGGCCGACCTCAAGGAGGGTGGAGAAAAAACGCTTAGCTTCTATGAAAATATAATTCAGCAAAATGACAAGATTGCATTTGTGAATATGTGTGCAGGGCCACACGTCGATAACACCGGTGAAATCGGCGCATTCAAATTAACAAGCATTGCCGGTGCGTATTTCAAAGGAGATTCTGATCGACCAATGCTACAGAGAATCTATGGAGCGTGCTTTGAGACTATGGAAGAACTCGATGCTTATTTGAAACAATTGGAAGAAGCGAAAAAGCGTGACCATAAAATACTTGGCAAACAACTTGGACTATTTGTTACCGATCCGCTTGTTGGATCAGGATACCCATTGTTTTTGCCTAAAGGTACATTTATAAAAGATACTTTGGCTGATTACATCAAAGATTTGAAAAAAGAAAACAACTATACCTTTGTATCGATCCCACATGTTGCAAAAGAAGAACTATATATCAAGAGTGGGCACATGGGTAAATATGATGCGATGATGCCGGTAATGGAAACTGTCGAAGGTGAGAGGTACGTGATGAAAGCTATGAACTGCCCACATCATTTTTGTCTTTATAATGCGCAGCAACATAGTTACCGAGATCTTCCACTTCGATATGCGGAAAATACTGCGGTATATCGTTTTGAAAAAAGTGGAGAGGTTAGCGGACTACTCAGGGTTCGTTGCATCACTCAAGATGACACACATCATTTCGTGAAGCATGATCAAATCGAAGAAGAAATCGAGATGATCCTTGGGATTACAAAAGAAGTATATGAGACGTTTGGATTTACAAAATTTAGAGCGCAAATTTCAATACGTGACCCAAAGACTCCTGATAAATATTTCGGAGATGATAAACTCTGGGCAAATGCTGAGAAAAAACTTATAGCCGGAGTTAAAAAATGGGGACAAAAATATAGTGTAGAAGAAGGAGAGGCTGCATTTTATGGGCCGAAAATCGACATCATGGTCGAAGATACTATTGGTCGAGAGTGGCAACTTACAACTGTGCAACTGGATTTTAATCAGCCTGAAAATTTTGATATGACATACATCGGTGAGGATGGAAAAGAACAAAGACCTGCCGTATTGCATGTAGCGATTTTCGGAAGCGTTGAAAGATTTATGGGAATCTTGATCGAGCATTTTGCCGGAGCTTTCCCTGCTTGGCTCGCCCCTGTGCAAGTATTTGTATGTCCGGTTGCTGACCCACATGTTAAATATGCAGAGGAATTTCTTACTGAGTTAAAAAAGGAAGGGGTGCGAGCTTCGCTCGCAATGCCAGAAGAATCACTAGGAAAACGAATCCGCAATGCGGAAAGAATGAAAATTCCTTACATGATTGTAATTGGGGACGAAGAGATGGAAGGTTGGTCAAAAGGCAACGGATCAAAAGGCGGTTCGGTAGCCGTTCGCAGTTACAAAACTCAAAAACAGACCTCTACCAAAGCGATAAACTTCATCAAAAAACTTTTGAAAGAAATTGCAGAACGGAGCTTATAGGATTCTGCCAACACCCATTTTGTTTAAATATTTTTCGTTCATTGCCTCTCAACCTAGTTTCGCCTTTTTTCCAAATATTTTTCATCCAACACATGGGTAAGTTCATGATGTTCTTTGCAAAGTCGCACCAAATATCTCGGATCATGACTGCTCTGAATCCCAAATCGTATCGTATGATGCGTATTTTTTGCATCCCTCATACATCCTCGCACTTCGCATTTCGTACCGGCTCGCTCGCTGATAACTCGTTTCACTACTTCTTTGCCATCAACTTTTTTCGCCAGTTCATCCGCCACTACTTCATCAGCTATCATATTCTCTCTCTCATTAACCTGCTCACATCGTTCATCAAGCATTTTTTCTAAAATTTCATTCACATCAAAACCTTTCGCGTTAAGTTCGTTAAGTTTTTGGACAACATTTTCACTCAGTTGAAAATCAAGCCTCGAAACATCCTTCGAATTTATTTTATCATCGATTA
>JAUYJN010000007.1 GCA_030700255.1 Candidatus Peregrinibacteria bacterium
GATGCCGAAGCCCATGGCACCGAAGGCTCCGTTGGTAGCCGTGTGCGAGTCCCCGCAGACCACGGTCATGCCCGGCTGAATCAGCCCCAGCTCTGGGGCGAAGACGTGGACGATACCCTGGTTGCCGGAGTCAAAGCCGAAAAATGGGATGCCGAACTCCCGTACATTCTGGCGCAGATATTCGATCTGAGTCCGGGCTCCTTCGTCGATGATGTTGAAGCGGTCTTTTCTGGTGGGAGTGGAGTGCTCTTCCGAGGCCACTGAACGGTGCGGCTGTTTAACTTTCAGACCTTTTTCATGGAGTTTTGTGAACCCCTGTGGTGTGGTGACCTCGTGCATGACGTGCAGGTCGATGCCGAACACAGCGGGGTGATTGGGTTTCTGCAAAACCACATGCTTGTCCCAGATTTTTTCGATGATGTTTCGGGGGGTGGTTTTTGGCATAGAAAAGAGAGCTTTCGAGAGTGCAGTATAGGCGAAAGCCAGGCTTACTCACGGAGGTTTCGTGAGGAAAGTTACGGGGTTTGACGTACTCGCCTTCCTTTAATCCGCTGAAATTTGTTAGGAGTTTTTTAGCTTTAGGTTTGCCTTTTTTACCAACTCTCTTTGATCTCTGTTGGCTTCTTTTGCAGCTTTGGTAAATACTGAGATTTTCTCTTCTTTTGGAGCATTATAAAAAAAGTCGGAAAATGTGTCTTTCGGTGAGGTATCGAAGGAATTGTGAATTGTCTTGCTCATAAGTCCTTTTTTAAGCGCGTTTTAGTATAGCCCCTAGGGATATGCCGGTCAATGTTGTCACCTGGTTCGATTTCAATAAGCTTTTCTACGGTATTTTTCCCGTGGTCCTTTTTGACCAGGTAGATGATAACTTCCGGGCCATACTCTGATCGAATCTTATTGACCGTGTTTCTTGATCCAAAAAATTGGTCGATAAAGGCTTGCTTGGGAATGTTTCTCCCTTCAAGCACTTCCCGTTTTTTAGCAAAGTCCCAGGCCACGTCTGGTTTTTGATAGACGTAAAAAATGAAAACAGGTCTCTTTTTCTTGAGTGATCTCTCAATGTTTTTTATGGCTTTTTCGTATTTCCACAGTGTTCCATCGAGGATAAAATTTTGGCTTTTCTGAAGTACTAAATCATGCATTTTTTCTATGATCAGTGAGATAGCGCCTTGAAATACACTGGAATTCATCCCGGTGTATCCTGGTAGATGTTCTCTCAGCTCATCACCGTCGATCCGCACGACTCTAGGCCTGCTTTTTTCAAAAGTTTTAATGAGGCTTTTTGAGAATTCTGTTTTGCCTGCTCCCGGAGAGCCAGCCATAAAAATGGATATGGGCGTACCGCTGGGGGTGTATGCTACTGGGTCGGTCAGTTCTTTAGCAATTTTTCCTTTGTTTCTTCTAGCAAAAAAATCAGCGGTAGCTTTAATTTCTGTATGAGTCATGAGATTGGGGCTATTCCAAATGATATGTTAACTCTAGCACATGATAATTCAAGGTATGGGGTGTCTGCCAAGCCGTGTACTAATCGCTTCCCTTACCCAGCCTAAAATGAGTGGGCAGATAGTCTCGGATCTGATGAAGGTAGTCATTCTCCAGGCTTCCTATACGCTTCAGGAGTCGTCGCTTGTCAAAGGAGTGTATGTCGTAGACCTTCAGCACTGAATCTGCTCTGAGCTGGTTAGTTTCTGAATATTTTACCAGGACATCGTCTTTCAGTTTCCTCTCCACATTGGAAGTAATCAGCATGATGGTCACAAGGCTTGATTTTTTAATCTGCTGATCTGATTCGATAACTACGCCGGGTCTCTTACCCTGAAATTCATGGCCAAAAGAAGGGTCACAGTTAATCCAGTAAATTCCTCCGTACTCAATCGTAAAATTTGTCGTCATACATTCTCATAATAATCATAGTCTTCTTTCGACTGTGGTCCAAGATCCTGCAAAATATCCTGCATGCTGGCGTTGCGAGCGACATCAAGGTCATCTGGCACTTTAATGACCAAGAGAACCTTACCATTCACTCGATAGTCAACCAGGTCATCCTGATGAATGCAAATGGGTGGAATGTGCTCGCTGGATTCAGAAACAAGAAGAATCTGCCGATTCCTTTCATCATGGTGAAAGCGCTTAATGTTCGCGCAGCCATCGATGATGGAGACGACATATTCTCCGTTCTGTGGTTGGAAGAGAGCGCCATCTACGATGACATAATCTCCGTCATCAATCACCCCGCCCTGCACTTTCTGAGCACGGTTCATAGAGGTGCCGATCGCCCTTAAGGCAAACAGCTCCTTTGCTTTTTTTAGAGAATTTCCCAGCACTGCTGGAGACACTTGAAGGTGCCCCTCGGGTCTTTCGAGAGCGAATTGCAGCGCTTCTCCACAGTTGGCGCTGCCAAGGATAGGGATTGGGATCAGGTATGACTTACCTTTTTCACCGGATTTAATCCGTTCAATAACCTTCTTGGCCTTATCAATACGGATGAGGTTCTTCTTGGCGAGCTGGAAGAGATGGTGCTTGATGGTCTGAGCATTGTCTTTGCCCCCTAAAAGAGCGCTGATTTTGAGAAGTGGCAGGCCATCGAGTTTGCGCTGATCTGCCAGTTTGAGGAGTTGTTGTTGGGTGGAGTGCATAATTTAAAGGATTCATTTACAATTGTAGATGAAATAGAAATTATTGACAAATGAAAAGTCACGCGTTCGCAGAAGCTCTTCGTGGAAGTGGTATTTCTTCGGTGTGGTACAGTCCAATATATGGGGTACCTGCCAGACAGTCGTTTGTTTTAAATATTTTCAAATTTCTTTTTCCGTTTTGGGTGGCGGTCAGAGGGGAATTAAAGGGGTGAATGCCCGCCACCCAAAACACCTATTTCTGGTTTGAGGGAGGGGCAAGAGGGGAACAAAAGGGGTGAATTGCCCCTCCCTCAAACATCTATCTTAATACTTCATCCATTGTTTTTCCTTCACTATTTTTCCAGGTGATCCAGGCGTTGACATTTCTGCCAGCTGCGAATCCGCCAGCATGATTAGGACTTCTAAATGTCACATTCTCTTTCAAAATATATGCTCCATTTATTAAATCTGCAGATTTGTTAAAAATATTATTTCGTTCATCTAGTGAGCTTGGGAATGCTTTTGCCCAACTCTGTGCAACCCCAGGATCGATTTCAGAACCTGCAAGCATTACAAATTTACCAGCGTCAAAAACTGCTCGTGCTGTTTTGCTTTTTATTTTACATATCCATACGTCCTTTTCACTTATTTCTTTTTCATCTAAAACATCAAATACTGGATAGCCTAAGGCTGAACTTAAAAGTGATAAATCCTGAAAAAACTCTTCAACACTTGAAATTTTGAATTGATGTAAATTATTCTTTGTTGGCACTGTTCGATTGTGGATTTCACATTTCGATGCCTCTTTTGCTTGCGCAACAGCTATTGCTTCAAGATATCCAACATCACTTTTTTCTAAAGAAGAATCTTTCGCTACAAAAACAAGGACAAGATCCCAATAGTCTTTTTCTGTATCTGCTCCATGTGTGGATATTCTTGATAGGAAATTTTCTGTTTCGCCTATATATGCATGTTCACCATCTTTTGATACCAATATATACAATGCAGGTTTATTTAATTCTTCAAAATTTTTAGCTTCTGCAAGTTTTTCTCTGGGCAATACATAACCACGTATAATTCTATTTGATAGTTCGGCTATTTTAATTCCTGTAGGATCGCCAGATGGAAGATGGATTGTAATTGTTTTTGGATTCATATTCATATTAATTTAAGTAATTCTTCATAAATTCTAACCATAGCCCATGTATCCATTTTGCAGTATTCTAACATGTCTTTTTTGATTTGTGCTTTTGCTGATTCACTTTCGGCTTCAAATACCAGCTTCTTCCAGGCATTCATGGCCATTGAGCCATCTTTCACATTTAGATCTTTATAGCTTAATTCGTGGTCAAGTACGGGTAATACTTTTTTAATCGAGTATTTACCTTTGAAATCTTTGTGTACGTATAAGTTTTTTTGGAATATATCCATTAGATCAAATAGCCTTTCATTAATGTTCTCCATTGATTCTGCATATTCTGGGAATACTTCACCAATGTTCTCATTACATTTCTTTTCAAACTTTTTGTTCCAAACAATAATACTGCCTTTATCTCCAATAACTTCTTTTAAAGATTCGGTAAGTTCTTTCATTGGATTTGTGCTGCCATCTTCTGCTAAAAATTCTACATGCTCATACTCTTCACCTGGTTCTCTTTGAATATGTAATGAATATTGAAATGGGATTTGCATATATGGCCTGCAACCATCATATATTGGCACTGCTGTTGGATATGTTTCATAGTCTAAATAGTAAAATGGGTATTCCATTTCATCTAATAGCTTCTTTATTTCGGCTGATTTATTCGTTGTGATTTCTGTTTGAGTAACATCTACATGGCTTCTTTGATTTTTAGATAATTCAAAGTCTTCTGGTACATCATAAATACTTAAATAACCACCTTCTACCATCCCTCCAGTCTTTTTGGGCTTAGTCCAATAAGGGCTATGTCATGCACTGAATATTTAGGCATATCCGGATACAAGTAACCGAAAGCAGGACAATGATTTGCACGTGATTTATAAATGCAATCACAAGGTTGAGGTTCATTGTCTTGTCCCATCAATATTCTCATGCCTGCAATATGCTCATTAATTTCAGGCTCTAATTCATGTACTTTTTCGGTGATATCTGTTTTTGCAATCAGTTGCACAGGATTTATTTCACCTTTTTTTGCATATTCCTTATTGAGTTCCAATAAATTTACTTTGCCTACTTTGTAGCCTGCTAGTTTTAAAACAATATATTGAAAACCTGCATCATAAAGATGTAATTTCTTGTTTTTACTTTCACCTTCTTTGTCGCATGTGGATCCTTTTGCCTCATTAATAATCCAATACTGATTATTCTCATCCCATTCCAACATATCCACCATCACATAAAGTCCATCTGTCTCAAACGTAGCTTGGAAGATAACCTTTTTACCCTCGTCTATTAGACCTTTAGTGTCCGCTACAGCTTGCTCTTGTCTACTTTCGACTAAAACCCCACCAGGGAAGATTTTGCGTCCCCACGCCTCAACTTCTTGTCCGCTTTTTATAAGCTCTTTACTAAAATCATCTAACTCTCTTATGTCCAAAATCTCTGGTTTCTTTTTGTGAAACCAAAAATAATCTGGGCAGGTTAGGAATTTGAGGTAGTCGGATTTTGTGATGAATTTAGACATTCTATTGGGTTATCATTTCACGTACCTTGCTAACTGGTGCTTTGAACTCAACGTCATCAAATTCTTCAAAATGTTTTGAACCGCATTTAATTTTCATGCGTTCCAATTCTCGCAATTCCTCTAAGTTGGTTGTACCTTTACTTTCAGCGACAAAGTAGACTCGCTTATCTGCCTCAAACACAACCGCCCAGTCTGGATTGTATGAACCGATAGGGGTTTCAATCTTGAACCAATAAGGTAGCTTGATATAAAATTTTACGTCTTCGTTTGTTTCTAGGTCTTTTGCAAACTGACTTTCAATTTGGGAATCACAAACAATGTAGTCATATAATGTCTTGTCTGATTCGTTTACTTTGAACATGCTATCTAAATACCCCTCAAGCTCTTCATTTTCAAACTGCCGCATTTCCCATACTTCACCTGCAATTTTTTCATACTTGATTCCGTCCACCATCATTTTTCTAAGAACAGCATTGATAAGAGTAGAAGCATTATCCATAAATTGTTGAGGATTCTTAAAAATGTTTGAGACTCTTCCAGACGCTTCAATAATTTTCAGAATAGTATCTTTTGTGAGTCTTGTTTTTCCCTGAATGTTTCCTAGAATATCTGGAATACTAGTTATTTGAACATCAACTCTCTTCTCCCGAACGCTGGTCAATTCTGTTTCAACCCCTTCTCTTGTAATATCCAACTTTGCTTTAAGGCTCATGATTTTAGGAGCGGTGATACTCATTCCCTCAAGTTCTTTTGAAGCCTTCTTAATCAATTCTGAGGTTTCATATTCAACCTGATAACGTGTTTTGTGCTGAATCTTCTTCCATAGGTCTTTGAAGTTCTCATCGAGCTGGTAAGCCTTCTTGAGTTTAACTGTTGTTCTTTTTGCTTTATCTTTCACTCTGCCTTTGAAATCTACACCACAGTCTTGCTCAATTTCAGTCTGCAAACTTCTAGCAAAATCCTCATAACTTTCATTGGCAGTTACAGTAAGAATATTGATGTTATCATCGAATACACGTACACCTTCTTGGTTTACAGGTAGGCGTAATCCACGACCAATTTCTTGTCGCTTTTTCATATCTGAACGAGATTCATTTAAGGTGCATATTTGAAATACGTTGGGGTTATCCCACCCTTCACGAAGGGCGGAGTGTGAAAATATGAAACGTAGAGGTTCGTCTATTGATAATAGCCTCTCTTTATCCTTCATTATTAAGGCATACGTATCATCGTCAAAACTTGTATTCCCTTTGGTGTCCTTGAGTATTCCTTTTTTATCCGCCGAGAAATATCCATTATGAACCTTAGCAACGTCATGTGGTATGAGATCTTTGTACATTGGATTTTGAATCATCTCATTGAATGCCTCCTCGAACCATTCTGCAAATTTACCATTGAGAGCTTTTCCATCTTGATAGTCTCGATAATTGGCTACTCGGTCTATGAAAAATAGTGAAAGTACTTTTATATCCCTCTCTTTTAATCTTTTTTCTTTTTCAAAATGATTCTGAACAGTCTTTTTAATTTGGAATTTCATCACCTCATCGTTAAGGCCGCCTTGTGTTTGCCCAACGTAAAGCATCGTACCGTTACTGAATGTTACTGCCTGACCTGCTACATCTATCTCGTTAATTATGTAACCATCTTTGTAGATATCTCTTTGACCTGAAACTTCAAATAGGTCATCGCCAACCTTAAAAGTAACTATCTTTTTGCTAACACCACTTTTATCAGCAACATCTATCTGCATTTTGGCTGTCACCTTCGTCTTCTTTGCGTCTACCGACTTGAGTTCAACATAAGCTCCATTATGACTCTCTTCGGTAATAACAGAATCCACCTCAATCTTTTTTACTAAACCTAAATCGTATGCACTAACTGGGTCGAGCTTATGTACAAGATTGTAATGATATTTGTGAGTAGCAGAGTAGCGAAGAGTGCAGAGAGGGTTGAGATTATCAATAGCCTTCTTTCTAATATCTGTTTCCATATTTTGGGGTTCGTCTACTATCACGATAGGTTTCACTCCCTGTATGTATTCAATCGGAATACCCCAATCGCTGTTCTTGTAAATGATGTTTTTACCTTTATTATCCTCGCTGTACTTAGCAAAGGAGTCGATATTGATAACAAGAACTTGAAGAGCGTTGGTGGTAGCAAAGTTTTTGAGTAATCCTCGCTTTTTAGGGTCATACAGGTAGAAGTCCATCTCTGGATTTCCATACAACATGCTGAAATGCTCTTGTGTGATTTTGAGATTTTTTAGTACACCCTCTTTAATAGCTATGCTTGGAACAACTATAACAAACTTCTTGAAACCATACTGCTTGCACAGTTCATGAATAGTTCGGAGATAAACGTAAGTTTTACCCGTACCAGTTTCCATTTCAACTGAAAAATGTTTCCCGTCTAGCTCTTTTGATTCTTTGAGGTCTCTCTCCCCCTGAATTACTTGAAGATTCTTGAGCATTGTTTCTTCTGCAAGTACAAGATTATTACCGACTACAAATTCGTTACCGATCTGTAACTGATCTTCTGGTAGAGATAGCTTCATTTCAAAATCGCCCTTATTCAAGGGTTGTCCTTTGAATAGGTCTGTAATAGCCCTAACGGCTTCTAGCTGGTATTCCTGTGTTGCGTCAAATTGTAGTTTCATAATTGTTTATTTAGTTGAAGAAGTGGAGTCTTAAATCTGGAAGCCCCAAAATGTTTTGAAAACTCAGCTTCATTTGTGACGGCAAGGGTGTCTAGTTGTATTTCTTTCCCATCATTAAGCAGTATCTTCTGGGTGTTCTCCATCATGTTTAGAAGGAAATATGCTTTTTGCATGGCACGTTCCCAGTTGAAAGAAATATCATGCCTGCTTACAACATCTTTCTTTTTTGTTAGGTATGAAATGCTGGCATTGAAATCTCCAATTTTGAACGTAGGGGCATTACTTGTTTCAGCTTTTATGGTGATAGTGTTGCTCCCGTGACTTTTTACTCGAAACCCATGTTTATAAGCATTTAGCAGGTCATAGTCTTTCAGATAATCTTCGATAGCTTCCTTGAGCATCTGTGTGTATTTTTTTCTTTTGTCTGCAAGATTGTTAATTTCGCTTTTTTCTTTAATTCCAAAGACCCAGTTATCAAGAAGATATGTTGTAAATTTGGTACAAAATCTAGTTTTATTCTGATTGATGATAAAGAATCGGGTATCAATTTTATCTTTCAAGTCCCTATTACTCAAAAATAAGTTATCCCACAAGTTGTTTTCTGTGATGGCAAATATGTTTATGCAAAATACTTCAATCAGTTGAAGGTATGCCGAATATAATTGAAGAATCCACACTTTCTTTGACTCATCCTTCTTTAATTTACGGAGTTTGTCACAATAAAGATCCATTGCTTTTTGCCATAAAGAAAAATCAATTTTTCTGTAATGATCCAAAATGTCATTGTTGACTGTTGCCATAGTTATTGTTTTTGAAAAATAGACTGAATATAATCGCCCATTGATACTAAAAATCCCCAGTGGTTAATAATAGTGTCTATAAAAAACAACCCAATTATTACTGACAAAAAGCGTTTTGAATCAAAAAAATCTAAAATTTTATGGAAGGGCTTTTCGCTACTTAAAAATCTAATAATGCCAGTAGCAACAAACAGCACCAAAATTAAGAATAAGTACTCTTCAATATCGGCCCCATTTGAACCAAATGTTTCAATGATTACGTAGCCAATAAGAATTAACACAAAAGCAGACATCGAAAAATCTTCTCTAACTGCTTGCATTATGTTTTGGGGTAAATGCCATATTCCACTGCCTTGTGTTGGCTTTCCTTCATCTACAACACTATTTAGCATCTCTTGAGGTATGTTTTTTGAGGTACTGCTAGTTTCAATGGAGGTGAAATCATCATTCTCTCCAATAGACAATACCGCTGTTTTATCATCATTTTTCGCCATACCTATTTCTGTAAATTAAAGAAGTACTCTAGAAATCCTCCTAGTTTTTTTTCAATACTATCCACACTTTCAATAGCCAGCTCTTTGAGTTTTTGTGAGCTATCTAGCTTTAACTCCTTTTGACTCAAATCAATGTCAAAGTATATTCCGTTGTCATACTTAAAATTTGAATAATAATCATTTCCAAAAATTTTACTAACAATTTCTTCTTTACTCATTGGACCTGTGGTGAAATTCACATGGCCTGCATCACTTTCCATGTCTATTGCAAAAACACCCGTATCAATTATTTTTCCTTCCATTTTACTCTCTATCTCACTTGCGTTTTTTAACATCATATTTTTGTATACTTCCTTGATGCCATCAAGACTCATGCCGTTTTTGTGATAAAAGACTGAAGTTTTTATGCCAATACGTGCAATATCTGTTGTTTGATACCTTTTGAATTCCTCTACGATTTCAAAAAGTTTATTGATATAAGTCTTAAAATCATCAAAATTTTCACTTGCCTCAATTTGTAGTCCAAAATTTTCCCAACTAAAAAATACAACCTTATCTAAGCTGTCATTCGTAATATCAACCCTAGATCCAGTCAATTTGAGCTTGTTCCAGCCCATTTTCTTGATGATGAAATCACCCATTTCACCCTTATAGTCCATAAAGCTAAGGCTTCTGTTTTTAAGTCTTACCTCCAATATATGACGAGCTATCAAATGGTCCTGTTTTTTTGCCATAGCAGTAGAAATGTTAAATAATCTTAAAATCTATCTTTCCAGCCTCCATTTGCAAGACTGTGTTCGTTTTAAGCTGGTCATTGCCTCCAAATGCTTTATCGAGACAGATAGCCTTCTCAGGCTTATCAGCTAGAATTGCATCGACTAGACCTTGAGAGAGCTTATCCTCAAGGCAAATAACCAACTTGCCTCCATCTAGTAAGTAGTAGGCTTTCTTGTCTGCTTCCTTTTTATCTACATCGACATTCAAATCAAGCCCGCTTTTGAGTACTAGCTCGTAAAGGATATTATCCTGCGTACTCTCTTTCTTCACGTTATCAACAAATATGTTCATTTGTTCTATCAATTCCTCGTCGTTCTTCACGTCTGTTCTCCAAATTTTGAAATTGCTTTGGTCGAGCTTGAAGACTTTGAATCCCGTATCTAGCTTATTGCCGTCTAGGTCTAATTGGCTTCCTTTTTCATCTTTTATTCTTTTACCTGCACGTCTGATACGCTCCTTTGAAATATCTGAAATGTTTTTGTAACCGGACTTGAAGGCTTCGCTTTTTTCATCACAAAGCTCGGGTAATTGAACTGAAATGCACTTTCTATTCCCACCATCTTTTGAATTAAGCTCCATGACCGCATGTGCTGTTGTGCCTGAGCCGGCGAAAAAATCCAAAACAATATCTTCTGACTCTGTGGCAACTGTTAACATTCTTCTAATCAAACCTGTAGGTTTGGGGAAATCAAATACTTTTGCACCCATAAGCTCATTAAGTTCCTTGCTAGCTTGGTCAGTTGTACCAGTGCTTTTATGATTCCATAGGTCAACGGGTACCATTCCGCCTTCCATTTCAGTCAAGAACTTTTTTAGACGTGGGTAAGTATTTCCACCTTTTATCCCCCAATAAAGTCGATCTTCTTTTATATGTGTTTTATAAGTCTCTTTACTATATTTCCATGCGTTAGTTGGATGAGAAACGACTTCTTTGGTTATTGGATTCAGTAAATCGTACGACAAGTTCGGACGTGCTTCTTTCAGGGCTGGATTGACATAAGATACGCTTGTCCATACGCCCCTTGAGTCATTGTCGGGATTTGAATATGTAGAATCAGCTTTCTCATTTCTCGGCTCACGAAGAGTTTCCACCTCGTCAGACCTCCTGTATAGCAGAATCCGTTCAGTCAACGTAGCAAACATTTTTGCATTATTGCTTCTTGTAAATCTTTTCTCCCATACAATTTCTGACACAAAATTTTCTTCACCAAATATCTCATTCAAGAGAATCTTTAGATTGTGTGACTCGTTTTCATCGATGCTTACAAAAATAAGACCATCTTGTTTCAAAAGGTTTCGCGCCAAGAATAGGCGAGGGTACATCATATTGAGCCAATCAGAATGGTAATGACCTCTATCGCTAGTGTTCTTCATCAGACCGTCACCTCTTAAATTACCACTATCATCCTTTATGCCAGCTTCTTGCTGATACTCATCTTTATTTTGCCTGAAATCATCATTGTAGACGAAATCATTACCCGTATTGTAAGGAGGATCAATGTAAATCATTTTCACTTTCCCGTAGTAGGACTTTTGTAGAACCTTTAGAACTTCAAGATTATCTCCTTCAATAAATAAGTTTTCTGTCTTGTCAAAGTCCACCGACTCATCTTTTGCCGGCTTTAGAGTGGCCGTAGTTGGTTCTTGAATCACTCGGAAGCAGCTGCTTTTCCCAGCCCAAGCCATGCCATACCGCTCGCTATCCAAGTCTACTTCTTCGCCCAAAGTTTGTTTGAGTTTTTGGCAATCGACTTTTCCTTCTGCAAAAATTTCTGGAAACTTTTGCTTGAGAAGCTCTAAGAGTTCCTCTTGTGGATTTAATGATTTTCCGTTCATTTTAGATTTTTTCATAGGATTGATAGCTTAGTTTTATAGAAATGTGAAATTATGAGACTGCCAGCTTATTAAGCAGTCGGTTCTTTTGTACTGCAATAATTGCAGCGGGTCGACTGACCCAATATCTTTTCATAATATCTTCAATCGTCTTATCCTTGTTTTTGACAAAAGTTTTAATGTCTTTGGCTGGGACTAATAATTGACCAGCAAACTCGTCTGCTTCCTTTTCCTGTGATTTTCCAGAAAATTGGCTACTGCTTCCATCAAAAGTAATATGTTCAAGTGCAATATGACCTATCTCATGTGCCATGGTAAATCTTTTTCTTTCATCTGACATACCTCTTTTGTACATAATTACGCAAAAACCTGCCTTGTCCATTTGTGTGACACCGTATGCTTCTAGGTCAGCCTCTCTTACGTTTGCACCAAAAGCTGAAACAATATCATTAAGCATTACAGGCACTTTTTTTTGTGCCTGATTTTTCCAAATCTCCTCTGCTTTTGATTTTGCAAACCCATACCTAGGTTCAGCAATGTCGGTATCATTTGTCATTGCCTTTGTTTTTTATAAAATTGTAATACTCTTCAACCTTTTCACGATCTTTTTTGCTGAGTTCTTTGTCTGCTCTGAGAGCTTCCATTACCTTAGGGCTATCATTGCTGTCTTCTCCTAATAATGAAGCAACTGTAACACCAAGTCTCTTGGCAATTAACATAAGATCCATCGCACTAACGTTACGATCTCCTGCTTCAATGAAGGCTATGTAGGCTGCTGATGATTTATTTACGCTATTGGCAAGCTCTGACTGAGAAAGTCCAAGCTCTTCACGCTTGCTCTTGATTCTCTTTCCCAATTTTACTTTTGATTCCTCATCCATAGCATTTTTATTTAGAGGGTAATAACTATTTGTAGCGTAACTGAGCGTTAAAGCAAAGTCAACAGTTCAGTAAAATTCATACTTGCCAGTTGTTAACTGAGCGTGTAAGCTAGTATTAGCTTTTAGTTATTAACACATGCCTATGCACTTAAAATTTTGCACCTAAAAAAGACACGTATCCAGCTTTGACAGCGTGTCTTTCCTACAAAAATCAGTCTTATGTTCAACACCGTAAGCATAGTAGGTTCTCCAAATCTTAGCAAGTTTCTTTAATAATAAACTTAATTTTATGGCTAATCAGCATATCGTTCAACGCCCAGAGGGCTGGGCTGTACGTGGGGAAGGTAATAAACGTGATACCTCCGTACATGACACACAGCAAGAGGCATTTGATGCCGCACGGCAAATCGCAATCAATCAAGGTGGTGACACTATCACTCATGGGAGAGATGGGCGAATCCGTGACAGGAATACCTACGGGAAACCAGACCATTTTCCACCGAAAGGGTAACTGGAGTTAATGTTCGATGGGGAAGTGAAATACCTTCCCCGTTTTTACTACAGAAAAGATTTGTTTGTTGGACTTCTGCAGATTTTATTTTGCTTCTTTAGTTTTGCTTTGAATTTCCCCTGTCAAAAAGAGTTGTTCCGCCGATAGGCGGAACTCCATATATCCCCTCATCAAAAAAAGCGTTTCCGGAGTGTAGCGGAGGAAACACCATATTTCCCCTTATAAAAAAAGAAAAAGAAATTTGAAAATTTTTTAAAACAATTGGGCGATAGCCCAAAAAAGAAAAGGAATATTTCAGCTAACGGTTCGCGGTTGTGCGAACTTTGACGTTGGTATAATAGCACGGTGGAGCCGTGCCAACCAATGGCAAAGTTGGGTGTAGCGAATTGCAAATGAGCGAAACCGCACAACCGCTGTTGTGCCGCCCCGAAGGGCAAGCG
>JAUYJN010000008.1 GCA_030700255.1 Candidatus Peregrinibacteria bacterium
GACTATTTTATGAGAGAAATGTGTCTGGGAGTGTTTTTTTTAGCAAGGCATAAAAACCAAATTGTACGGATTATTGTACAATCCCTCCTTCCGGGAAGAGTTTTTGTACAAGATAACGTACAAAATCTGTGCACGTGCACAGATTTAGGGTCGTTTAAGGGCGCGAATAAGCCATTTTCGATTCTTATCCCTGGTTTCTTTTCGTAAAAATCATTTATTGTATCACCTATTCCCAATATCAAAATTTTCTCGGTGGAAAAATCTGTTGATCCAACTGTAGAGGAAATTGCAAATCTACTTGAATTAGAACTTTAGTTCCCTTAAACTCCTCTCTGGTCTAAATCCCTCTAATATACGACCAAAAACATGATCAAAAGAGCTCTCATCAGTGTCTCAGACAAAGAAGGAATAGTTGAATTCACAACTAGGCTGCAAAGTAAAAACATAGAAATTTTATCTACAGGAGGTACGGCCAAGGCTTTGAAAGAAGCCGGTATTGATGTTACAGATGTTAGTGATTATACAGGATTTCCTGAGATGATGGACGGACGTGTAAAGACCCTTCATCCAAAAGTTCACGGAGGCTTGCTTGCTGTGCGTGACAATGAGGGGCACATGGCCGAAGCTCAAAAGAATGACATAGGTATGATAGACTTAGTGGTTGTAAATCTTTATCCGTTCAAAGCGACGGCACAAACCAAAGGTAAGACAGAGGAGGAAGTTATAGAGCAAATTGATATTGGAGGGCCGAGTATGCTCAGGTCCGCTGCAAAGAATTTTAAATCAGTTACAGTCGTAATGGATACGGCGGATTATGCAAAAGTTATTGAACAAATAGAAGAGGCCGGAGACACAACGCCGGAATTTAGAAAAGAACTGGCGGAGAAAGTTTTTGCAAAGACATGTGAATACGACATGGATATTACGTATTATTTTAATCGTGCGATGAAAGGAAATGGGGACTCACCGGAGATGCTTGATCTTCATTATGAAAAAGTTATGAGTTTGCGATATGGAGAAAATCCACACCAAAATGCTGCGTTTTTCCGCAATCCAAATAACAAAGATGCGAATATTACAAATGCAAAAATTTTAAGTGGAAAAGAGCTTTCATACAACAATATAGTTGATGCGGATTTTGCAATTGAGATGGTAAAAGAGTTTGAGAACCCGGCCGCAATATTTGTGAAACATAATAACCCATGCGGATCGGCCACTGCTGATACGTTAATTGAGGCATTTGAAAAAGGGCATCAAGTTGATCCAATGTCAGCATTCGGATGCGTGATTGCAATCAACAGAGAATGTACAAAAGAGATAGTTGAATACACGCAGAGAGAAAAAATGTTTATAGAAATTATAGCTGCTCCGAGCTTTACGTCGGAAGCGCTAGAGATGCTAAAAGAAAAGAAAAATCTAAGAGTGTTAGAACTTTCAGGGAAGTTTGGAATTGATTACAAGAGGCGTGATATCAAAAAAGTTGCCGGAGGAATACTTGTGCAGAATGCCGACACTAAGCCGGTTCTAAAAGAAGAATTAAAAGTGGTTACCAAAAAAGCTCCAACAGATGAAGAGTTGGAAACTCTTCTTTTTGCTCGCATACTCGCAAAACACGCAAAATCAAACGCAGTTGTCTACGCCAAAAAAGAAGGCTCATGTTACGTCGCAACCGGTATGGGAGTTGGCCAGATGTCTAGAGTTGATTCAGCAATTATTGCCGGCCGCAAAGGTGGTGATAGGGTGAAGGGATCAGTTATGGCATCAGATGCCTTCTTCCCTTTTTCAGATGCTGTTGAAGCGGCGGCCGAGGCCGGAGTGACAGCGATCATTCAGCCAGGAGGCTCTATCCGCGATGACGAAGTTATAGCTCGTTGTGATGAGCTCGGCCTTTCTATGGTCTTTTCAGGAGTACGAAATTTTAGGCATTAATAAAATTTAATATGACGATTCTTCAATCCTTTATACTCGGAATTATCCAAGGAATCACAGAATTTCTGCCGATTTCATCGTCAGGACATTTGGTGATTTTTGAGTCTTGGTTTGGGCTGCAAGTGACAGAACTTAGATCATTTGATGTGGTTGTTCATATTGGGACGCTGCTTGCGATTTTGATTTATTTTAGGAAGGATATCCTGGATATTTTTAAACAAATTTTCAGAGGAGATTTTCGTATGACAGGATTTCTTATACTCGCAACGATTCCAGCAGTGATTGCTGGATTTACTATGCAAGATGTACTCGATGGTTATTTTAGATCTTCAGAAAAAGTAGCATTTGCGATGATCGGTTGTGCGGTTTTATTTGTAATCGCGGAATACTTTGGAAAAAGAAATGGCTTAAATAAGCCTCAAAATGTAGCCGAAAGTGTGCCCGGGCACACTTTAAAACTTACTTGGCCAAAGATTATTTTCATTGGACTACTTCAATCAGTCGCTTTGATACCTGGAGTTTCTAGATCTGGTTCAACTATTTCTGCAGGACTTATGGTCGGGCTTAGTCGCACAGAGGCGGCTCGATTCTCATTTTTACTTGGATCGATTGCGATTTTTGGAGCAGGACTACTAACGGCAAAAGATGTAATCTCAGATGGACTTTATTTTCCTGAAATTTCAGTAGCGATCACCGGCTTCGTCGCCTCGCTCCTCGCCGGCTACTTTTCAGTCACATTCCTAATGAAATTCCTCAAAAACCACTCACTGCATGTGTTTGCGCTCTATCTTGTTATTCTTGCAGGCTCAGTATTTTTATTTTAAAGCCTTACTTTATAATTTTACTTAGCGACAATTTTCTGAGATAATCACTAGGCATTTTAGGTAAAAAAATATTTAAAATTAATTTCTAATCAAAACAATATGACCCCATTAATAATACTTTTAGTGATCGTTGGTCTGTTAATACTTTTTATTATCGGATCATACAACGGATTGGTGCGTGCACGTTTGCATACAGAGGAGGCTTATTCCGGTATGGATGTTCAGCTCAAAAGACGTTATGACATGATTCCAAATTTGGTTGAGATTGTGAAGGGCTATGCGGCGCATGAAAAAGAAATTCTTATAAAGGTAACTGAGGCGAGGAGTAACGCTATGAATGCGCAAGGGGTTGCGAATAAAGCTGGGGCGGAAAATGCTCTTTCAGGTGCACTTAAATCACTTTTTGCAGTTGCAGAGAACTACCCGGATTTGAAGGCAAATACAAATTTCTTAAAACTTCAAGAAGAATATGCGATCGTAGAAGATGCGATTCAAGGTTCCAGAAGAATGTTCAATTCAGCTGTTAAGAGTCTTAATATCAAAGTTGAAACTTTCCCAAGCAATATGATTGCAGGAATGTTTGGATTTAAGAAAAAAGAGTTTTTTGAAGCGGATGAGTCTGCTCGTGAAAATATTAAAATTGAAATGTAATTATGGCAAAGTACAAAAGTCTATATGAACATGTAGCGGCAAATAAATTCAAATCAAGTTTATTGCTTGGCGTGTTTGCTGCCATTGTGATGGGGGCCGGTTTTGCATGGGGTGAGTATTATGGGGATGGAATGACCGGACTTATGGCGGCGGGGATTTTTACAGTAATTTATGGATTGATAGCTTATTTCAAGGGGAGCAGTATCGCCCTCGCGGTTAGCGGTGCCAAAAAGGCGGATAAGCGAAATTACAATGAACTTTATTCTGCAGTTGATAATCTTGCAATCACCGCGGGCCTTATGACTCCGGAAGTTTATGTCATGGAGTCAGAAGCTCTAAATGCATTTGCAACAGGGCGTGACCCAAAGCATTCAGCGATAGCAGTTACAACCGGACTACTTGCAACTCTCACAAAACGTGAACTCAGGGGAGTACTTGCGCATGAAATGTCACACATTGGAAATTACGATATTCGTATGCAAACTCTCGTGATAATTTTGGCGGGTGCGCTTACTATGATGGCAGATCTTTTTATGAGGGCAACTTTTTATGGGAATCGCGGCGGAAGCCGCGGCAAAAGTGGTGGTAAGGCAGGCGGAATAATTATAATTATCGCTATAGGTTTCGCAATTTTATCTCCACTTATCGCAATGCTTATCCAGATGACTATCTCACGCAAGCGTGAATTTCTCGCTGACCACACGGGTGCGATTATGATTCAAGATGCCGAAGCTCTCGCAAGTGCACTCGAAAAAATCGGCGGAGACACTCACCAGCTCAAAACTGCCAACAAGGCAACGGCTCACTTATTTATCTCAAACCCTCTCAAAAAAGGGGTAATTGCAAACATGTTTTCAACGCACCCACCGATAGAAGAAAGGATTAAGATTCTAAGAGCACTTTAACAAAAACACATGTCTGATTTTAGTGCAAATATATTTCAGATGGCCAATTAGCCTTGAGTTATTTCGTTGAATGACTTACAATAGCCAAAATTTACAATTTATTTATGGCATCCTCACAAGACATCAAAGACTACAAGATCGTAACTCTGGCTTCGCATACTGCACTGCAGATTCTCAAAGGTGCAAAAGATGAGGGGTTTCATACTGTGGCAATTTGTCCAAAAGGACGAAGTCGTCCATATGAAAGTTATGGTGTTGCAGATGAAATTATCGAAATTGAAAGTTATGAGGAATTTTTCAAAGTAGATAAAAGGTTTAGTGAGGAAAATGGAATCTTGATTCCGCATGGTTCTTTTATTGCATATTTGGGGCATGACCGCGTCAAAGAAGTAAAGATGAATTATTATGGAACTAAAGAAATTCTTGAATGGGAATCAGACAGAGAAATGGAGAGGAAATGGTTGCTCAACGCAAAACTCAATTTGCCAAAAATTTACAAAAATCCGGAAGATATAGATGGTCCTGTGATCATCAAATTTCATGGTGCCGGTGGTGGGCACGGATATTTTCTTGCGAACACACCTGAAGAATTTTACAGACGTATAAAAGATCATCCGGATGTTGCGAGGGGATATGTTATTCAGCAGTACATAGTTGGAGTTCCGATCTATGCACATTTCTTTTATTCTCGTTTAACGGGTGAGCTCGAAGTTATGGGTTTTGATAAAAGATACGAATCAAATGCCGATTCTATTGGTAGGATTTCCGCAAAAGATCAGCTTGAAGTAGGGGTCGAAACTTCATATACGATCACAGGGAATATTCCAATCGTACTTCGCGAATCATTACTTCCGGAAATTTTTGAAATGGGAGATAATGTAGTTGCAGAGTCAAAGAAAATTGCAGGAGAAGGTTTGTTTGGTCCTTTTTGCCTTGAAATGATACTTGATCCGAATTTAAAATTCTTTGTATTTGAAATCTCTGCACGTATAGTCGCAGGAACCAATCCATACACAAACGGCTCGCCATATACATGGCTTCGCTACGACGTACCAATGTCAACCGGCCGCAGAGTTGCACTCGACATCAAACAAGCAATCGAAGCCGGGCAGATTGATAAAGTCTTAGGATAAAGCAATCTAATTCTTAGTACTTTCTGCCACTCCCTCTTCGAGAGTCTCCCCTTCCGGTACAAAAATAAGTGCATCACCATTTTCCATTGGGTCGGGAATAAGGCTATTTGCAATTGGGTCATCGTGTGAGGTTGAAGTCATAATCAAAAAGATTAGGAATATACTTATACCAATTAAAAGGAGTGCGAAAAGGATTTTTTTTGTAGATTTCATAGCGTGACAATCTTACCATGTACATGCTAAAATCATCATAAATAATATATATTTATGAAAAAAGTTTTAACATTATTTCTTATCCTAATTATTATGGGTATTGGTGCATGTTCGATAAATCGTAACAAGCCGCAAGATCCGAAAGAACTAAAAGTCGATCTTGGAACTTTAGAAGAACAAGGGCTCAGAAAAGCAATATTTGCAGGGGGATGCTTCTGGTGCGTGGAGTCGGCTTTTGATGATTTGGATGGGGTGGCGCAAGCTCTGTCGGGTTATACGGGTGGAGATATGATAGATCCAACATACAAAGATCATGGAGATCATTTGGAGGCGGTAGAGGTGGTATATGACCCAACAAAAATTACATACAATGATTTGTTAAATGTATTTTGGAGGCAAATAAATCCTACGGATGATGGTGGGCAGTTTGTAGACAGAGGGCATTCTTATACCAGTGCGATTTTTTATGGAAATGATGATGAGAAATTACTCGCCGAAAAATCAAAAGAAGAGCTCGCTGCTTCAGGTCGATACGAGGCTTCAATAGTAACTCCAATCCTTCCAGCAAAAGAATTTTATCTTGCTGAGGAATACCACCAAGATTATCACATCAAAAATCCGGTTCGTTATAAGTACTATAGAGGGGGCTCAGGCAGGGATGCATACTTGGAGAGAATTTGGGGGGAGTAGATTTAAACTTGTACTTTTTTGGCTTTTACGGTTCAATACAAACACATTTTTCAATAATTTCAGATGTCAGAGATATTACAAAAAATCCAAAAAGTACTCGAAGGTTATGATTTATCACAAATTACAATTGCGGTACTCGGTGGCCATAGTGCTCTTGACGTTTGTCGTGGAGCTAAGAAATACGGATTTAGGACGGTTGCAGTCTGTCAAAAAGGACGTGAAAAAACTTATAGCAAATTTTACAAATATCGTCAGGGGCTTTTTAATCAGCCGATTGGGTGCGTTGACGAAGTTATAGAAGTGGATAGTTTTGCAGATGTGGTGAAGCCCGAAGTACAAGAAAAACTCCGTGCTATGAATGCCATATTTGTGCACAATAGATATTTCTGGGTTTATTGTGATTTCAAAGAAGTTGAAAAAAACTTCATAGTGCCTATCTTTGGAAATAGAGAATATGTAAGACTTGAAGAGCGTGACGTGCCGAATAATCAGTACGAACTTTTGCAAAAAGCAGGGATTAGAATCCCTATGTTGCTTCGCAAGGGTGGTGATATACATGGAAGGAGATTGCTTGAAGAGAAGCTCGATAAGCACTTCGTAGCTGATAAGGGAGGGCCGCTTATTGTGAAGGTAAACGAGGCGATTCGTGGATATGAGAGAGCGTTTTTTGTAGTAACTACAACTGAAGAATATTTTGATGTTAGTGAAAAAATGATCGCGCGAGGAATAATCACACAGGAAGATTTGGATAAATCAGTAATTGAAGAATTTATTATTGGGGCTCAGGTGAATTTTAATTATTTTTATTGTCCATTTATGCGACAGGTTGAATTGATGGGTACAGACATGAGGAGGCAGACCAGTCTTGATGGATTTCTCCGACTTAACGCAGTGGTTCAGACCAATTTGATAAAATCAGGATACAAACCAACTATGATTGAGACTGGACACGTCGCTTGCACTATCAAAGAATCGCTCGTACAGAAGGCATGTGAGCTTGGGGAACAGTTCGTTGTAACTACTGCAAAAGAACTTGGTCGACCGATCACGGGGCCGTTTGCATTGCAGGGTGCTGTTTCGAGCTCAGACGGAAAAGAAGAGTTAGTGATATTTGATGTTTCTATGCGAATTCCGGGATCTCCGGGTACCGCAGTTACACCATATTCAGGATATCTATATGGCGAATCAATGAGCTTCGGCGAACGCATCGCAATGTCACTCAAAGCCGCTGAAGGTAATGTTGAGGCAATCATGCAACTTGTGAGCTGATTATCTTGCAAAATTTTTCAAAATCACTAACCTTCAGTGTGTGCGTACGCACAGATTTTGTACAATATTTCGTACGTAATACCTCTCCGTGCACACTTTTCGTACGCAATATCGTACCAACTTCATACGGATGAGATTCTTATTTAAGAAATGAATATGCCATATATACCGCATCACATACAGGCGCTGAAACCTTATCAATCCGCGAGAGATTTATATCAAGGTGATTATCTTTTTTTGGATGCGAATGAAAATTGTTTTGGTGCGCTTGTCGATTCAAAAGATCTGCTTAATTCAGATGGTACTTCAAAAATTGATGTGAGCGCATATCCGGATACGGACTCAACTGCACTTCGCAAAGTACTTGCTCCATACTACGGCGTTGACATTGATGAAATGGCTATTTTCAATGGTTCTGATGCAAGTATTCCTGAAATTATTATTGCTTTTTCTGATCCTGGGGACTGTATCGCAGGACTCGATATAGGGTTTGGAATGTTTCGATCTTTTACTGAAATGCATGACAGAAAATATACGTCCCTTCCAACTGATGAGAATTTTAATCTTATAATGACTGAGGATGGTAAGAAAGAAATGGAAAAAATCCTTAAAAAATCTAGAGTAGTTTTTCTTGATACTCCGAACAACCCATCTGGTAACCCCCAGTCTAGAGAGGCTATAGAATGGCTTATTGAAAAAACTGGAGAGATGGGTGCGCTCCTTGTAATAGATGAAGCTTATAACGGATTTATGGACAACTCGGATGTAAGTTCATTTATAAAACTTGCACCAAAACTTTCTCATGTATTTGTGTCGCGAAGTTTTTCGAAAAAATGGAGCATGGCAGGTGGTCGAATAGGGGGGGTAGTTGGAAACAAGGATTTGATAAATACGATTATAAAGGTACGAATTCCATATCACATGAGCGCAATGTCACAAGCTTTGGGGGTTGCCGCGGTAGGGAAGAAGGGTGAAATGGAGAGGATGTGTGAATTGATAAAAGAGTACAGGGCGGATTTGGCGGAAAGTCTGAATTCATTGCAAATTTCCGATGCTGACGGACAGGCCAAAAAAGCTTTACATGTTTATCCATCACAAACAAATTTTCTTCTCGTAAAATTTCCTAAAAATTCTCGAGAGATTTTTGACCGCCTCGTCAACGAATACAAAATAGTCCTCCGCTACTTCGGAGGAGGCGATACTCTTGCAGGTAAGGATAGTAAGCTTGCACATTGCGTGCGAATAACGGTCGGCACTCCAGAACAGAATGAAAAATTGACAAACGCTTTAAGAAAAATTATCAGTAATTCACAATCATGAAACTCAAAGAACTTTTGAAAATCTCAGGTCTTCCAGTGCTATTTGCATCACTTTGTTGCTTGAGTCCGGTCATAGTTGTGGTTTTCGGTCTCGGCTCAGTGACCTTCGCCTCGACTCTAGCCGACACACTTTACGGAGATTATAAATGGTATTTCCGTGCGCTTGGTCTTGTACTTTTAGCTATTGCATATATTTGGTATCTACGAAAAAATAAAGGTATCTGCACTATCGACCAAGCAAAAAGACACAGAAATGAAATCATAAACAACATAGTTGTGCTTCTCGTGGCGGGGGTTCTCGGGTATATCATTTTCCTATATGTGATTGTACATTATATAGGAGTGTTTTTGAAAATCTGGGCGTAATCTATAGTTGGCTAATCAAGAATTCTTCCGGTGAAAAGCTCGGTAATGCGGATTTTGTGAAGTCGCGCAAATTACGTGTGATTATACATTTGGCTTTACAATTTATTGCGCTGAAATTTTGTATGGCATCTTCAAAATCTTTGAAGTCGCAGTCCAATGCTTTTGCCAAAACATCTTCGGTAAAAGGTGATATTTTGACAAGCGAAAATATTTTCTTCAAGGTGGATTTGGATTTTGCGGATGAAGAGATTTTCCTCAATATGTAATGCATATTTGCAAAAGACAATGGTGAAACGTAGGCGGTGAGTTTTCCATTTTCGATAAGTGAAAATAATTTTGCGGATCCATTATAATAAGGCTCTCTTTTTGTAAGAACGTCAAATATAACATCGGTATCTACATAAACAGAATGAATCATCCATACTTATTAAGTAAATAGTCAGCGTAAGAGTCTTTTGCCATTTCGTAATCTTCTACTTTTATTATGCCGGAAATCGATTTAACTATAGGTGTAAGCTCCATAGAACTATCCGTAGGCTCATGACCGGCTAGAGCTTTGAAATAATTCTCTACAAGTTTTGATAAACTTTCACCCTTTTTCGCAGCATATGTTTTTGCACTCTCTATTGTGTGCGTGTCTAGTTTTAGAGTCAGTTTTGAATTCATAATAAAGATTAGTACGTACTAATTATACCAAAAATATACGTACCATTTCAAGGTGGAATTTATGAAGTAGCTTCTAAACTACTTCATCCAAGTACGCTTCATGCGATAGGATTCTGCCGTCTAGGCTTTGTGGAAGTCCGGTCATTATTTTTTCGCCGGTTTTGGAGCATACAGTTTCACGTAGGGTTCCATTGCAAAATGTGAGTGAGAAATTTTCTTTGATTCGACGAACATAAAAACAATTCGGCAAAGGTAAGTTTCTTGCTTTGCAAAATTTCAGATCAAATTGAGTGATTTTAAATGGTCGGTTGGCAATGCTATCCCAAAATGTTTTTTGGCAGATTGTTTCATCCGCATCATGTGAATTATCAGGAATATCTGATACAGGTAAATACTCAGGATGTTTATCGGATTTGTCTTGTTTGACGCGGAAGTGCAGCGAAGCTTGCTCAGATAGAGTGAGCGGCCAGTGAAATCCGGATATGCTCTCATCATAAGGAGAGGCTGCGAAATATGCAGGGAAGAACTCTCCATATTGATTGCGAGCGATTAAATCCGTTTTAATTTCCGCCACTTTGGTTTTCCATTCTTCAGAAGAATATTTTTTATTAAAAATACAGTATTTCATATTTACGAGGCCGGAGCATCCGAAGCAGTATTCGCAGTTTAGGCAGTTTGCACTGTATTCCATGTATTTGCATGTCATGAGATTCCAGCAAAATCTTATGTCGTAACATTTGTCTTGTGCCATTGAACTCATATAAACGAGCTCTGCGTTGTAGCTCGACATTGTTAGTAAGTTATCCTTGATCCAGCCAGCTCGAAAAGAATGAGCGCAGTCTTCTGCTTCTGTCATCATGTAACAGTTGAAGCAGTTTTTGCATTTTTGCAAATAGTCACCGGTACAATTTTCACATTGTTCCAAATCTACATTTTTGAAATTAACTTTTGTATTTAGGATTTCATAGAAAGTTTGTTTGCCTTCATCATAAATTTTTCTTGATCCGAAATCATATTTCGCACGCTCTTTTTTGTATTCTTCTTCCGTGTATTGTTTATTAAAAATACAGTATTTTTTGTTTCGTAAATTCCAGCAAAAAAGTGAGTCAGTGATATTTCTGCAATCAAATAAAAACGCACTATCTCGACATTGGCGTGAGTTAAGTGCGAAGTTTACATTGAAACAATCAGTAGAATTTATGAGGTCGGTGCAGAGTTCAGATGTAAAAGAAAACACACAAAATTCGGAATCTTTGAGAGTGAGGACTCTATAGCAATAATGTGCATCCTCATTTTTTACGCCGGAATGGCAAAGGTAGCAGTTTCGGCTGTACCACAAATCATCAGTATATTCACAGTTTTCGTTATTAGAACCGATGTTGTGAGGGATGGGGCATTGTTTAAAAAGTTCAAATAGCTGCTCAAAAAAAGGTCGCTCAGGATCATATGCCGCCTCCGGCGGCTCCGCATGCTTCACCCATTCATCTTTATGCCAAACAGGATATGGGCATGTTTCATCAAAGACCGAAATTATAGTGCGTCCGGTGCGGTCACACTTCCTTGTATGTATTCCAAAATGATGCCAGAAAGCGCCGAGGTGGCGGAAAATTTGCCAAATCGGAACATTCGGCATTGAAACACCAAATTTATCACATAGTGATTTGACGATTTCATTTTCCAATTTGATTGTTTAAATTTTATGAAATTCTAGTGGATTTCAATTTTAACCGCAATCAAAATGCTCAAAACAAACCTTGTTTCGACAAATCAAGACTCAACCGTGGCTTTCTTGCATATAATCCACCACTATCATAATTATTCCTTGAATGGTATTATTGCACGATTTAAATTGAATTCTGTCTAACACTTCGTTGCCGTAGTTCCGGATCAGATCACTTATAAGGGCATGGATGAATGATTGAGTCGCACCTTCAACCTTTTTAAAGTCTAAAACTATATTTTGCCCTTTTTCTAAAGATGGAACCAGATTTTTTAATCTTATATCTCTTGCAATATCTTTATTTTCAGCAAACTGGCCGGCTTTTTCAAAAATTTTTATTTTTATCATATGAATTGCGGTTTTTTATATTTAGCTTTTTTTCTTTCCCTGATGGCTTCATTATAAGTTTGATTAATCAATTTTAAGAGTAGGGAAAATTCTTGAGTTGTATCTAAGGACAAATCTATACCCACCGCCGTACCTTGCCAACATGGCAAATCATTTCTTTTACTGTGCCTGTCATTGAAAGGATCTGCGTGTAAGGCTATTCTTTTCCCTTTTCTTTTTAAGAGTTTATACATCGCTTTTCCGCTATAAATAACAAAAAAATCTTGATTTACAGTCGCAATGGATTTGATGAAAAACAGTCCGGCACCGGCATTGTACTCCGTGCCGCCCTCTCTTGTTGTGGTGCCTGTGATTCCCGGTGTTAGAGCTAATCCGATTGCATCCAAATCATTTTTAGGATTATGTGATTGATTAATCGTTTGCCATATACCGACTCCGGTATCTACAATACCGATTCGAATAGTATTGCTTTTGGAATAATATTGCGCAGATACGATTGCACCTTCCTTTGACAGCGAATGTTCGAGAACATTTCTTATCAATTCGCTTAGCAAATAACGCAAAGGTTCGGCATGTAATGGCTCCAAATGAAGTAATGGTGTAACTTCCGTGATGAATTCGGTAAGCTCTTCGGGAGTTTTTATTTGAGTTAACGGCACAAATCTCCCGGATGCTTCATGTTCTGTTATTTGAATTCCGGAATCTATCCCTAGAAAACTGAACAATCCCATTCGTTCCAAATAATGCTTTGATTTTGCTTCAAGTTTTTCACATTTTATATTTTTCGGATCGATTTTCATCCCGAGAGAAGCAATCATAGATAAAACCATTGGATGAATAGACATCCATTTTTTGTGAAATGTGATTTCAAGTTTATTGGGGTTGCTTGGCTCGAATCCTTGTAAAAATGGATCTATACTATTCAGCCATGCCGCATTTGGAATGTGTATTTTCATATTATGAGTTTACCGGAGTTCCCATTAAATGTCAAATTACCGGAATTCCGGTAATTTGACAAAACATTTCAATCCCGGAGCGTATGTAAAAAACTTCTCCATTACTTTAAATGCCAGAGGTTGATACATTTTGTTTCTGCGTGTATCTCCCATCAGAATTGCACAATATTTTCCTTTCTTTAATACCCTAAATAATTCCTTTGCAACTTTCTCTATTTCGTCAACAAAAGCGTCTATATCGTGTATTCCCGACAAATCTTCTTTAATTTTACCCTCACTGTATTTTATTATGTCTGCATACGGAGGATGAGTTAAAACAAAATCAATTTCATTGTCTTCAATAAAACTCATATCCCTTGCATCACATTTCACAATTCTTTGTTTCGCTTTATTATCAACCTCAAATTCAAGAGACTTTTTCGTTCTCTCTAATGCAATTATTTTACATTGATGCAAATCTGGCTGCATAGGAGACAAGGGACGACTCAGAAGTACCATATTTGAAATTGTGGATATGTTTCTCTGTCATAGAAATCTAAATCGATGTCTTCTAGACCCAATTCAGTAAAATTATCATAATCTTCACTATAGCCTCTACACATAATATGTATTCTTGGAGAAATCTTAAGAATTAATATTATTTTTGCCCAAAAGGGTGTTATTGTTATTTCCATAATATAAGATTTTCTATTATGTGCCCGTCCACTCTTTTTCACATTCGGCACAGCGATCGTTGCCAGTGTGCTCAAACATCTCCGTAAAAGCATTTGGCTGATATGTGTTTTCCTTTTCGCTCCAAAAAAACTCATCGTCGATAATTGTCTCGACGTATTTACGCTCAGCTCCACAATGTTGACATGCATGTTTTGGATACTTTTTTGTTTCTTTTCTCATAATTAAAGCCTTGATCGAATCTGTTTCTATGTCAAGCGATATTTCCCGTCTCCCACAAATTCAAGATAACCTTTGTCTCTCAAGAACTGTAACTGCTGTCTTATTTTTGGCTTAATATTTTTGTTTTCAGGATGGATAACGGACAAATCTTGCTCAAAAGCATATACGTCTTGTAAGGTAAAATTTTTTTGATTAAGTGAATCAATACAATTCATAATATCTAAAATCCAACCCTTAGCGTCAGCTTTCTTAACTTTTTCCAAAAATACCGTTTTCTGCCATTTTTCCAAAACATCTTTTTTGGCAAGTTCCTCCCCGTTTTCGATATAAAAAATTTGTCCCGCTTTTGGTATTTTGGAAAATAGAATATTTGAGCCAATCCAACCAGCTCGTCTTGCATTTTCTGCTAAAGGCTTTCGTTTTTCGATAATTTCGGAAACAAAAAAGTGCTTCGGAACAACAAAGAAATCATTAACACTTAAAAACTCCAAAAGATAGTTCATGAAAAAGAAATTTGGTTTTTCCGCAGAGTTAATCCGCTCTATCATTTTTGAGTAAGCACCGGCAGAGACTTTTTTTCCAAACTTCACTTGTTTTGATTTGAGTTCAAAATCTTCCGTACATTTTCGACAATAAAAATCGGCAACCGGCTTGTTGTTCTGATATTCAAAAAGAGACTCCCCGCAATTAGGACAGTAGATTTCTCGTAAAACCCAATCCTCACTCAAAACTCTAATTTTTTGAGAAGCATTGTTATAGTTCGCTATTAAGTTTTCATCAAAAGTCAGCTTCATATATTTTCAGATTTTAGCTTTCGCTTCTTTTTTCTGGAATATTGCTATTTTTGTAATAGTTTGATTTTGAGTAGTCATAACTAATTGATTCATATTTGTATTAATTGTCGTGATTCTACCAATACTCGGTTTAATACTACAATCTTAAATTGGCGGAGAGAGCGGGATTCGAACCCGCGGTACCTTGCGGTACACACGCTTTCCAAGCGTGCCCGATCGGCCACTCTGGCATCTCTCCTTTTTGATTTAAGTTTGCCATGAGGCATGTTACATAAATTCAGCACAACTAAAAAGCCGATGTTGCGAGTAAACTCGAACACCGGCCCCTACCACCATGTGTCCCGACGAATCGGAACGCTTAGATTCTAGTTGAAGATATAAGAAATGCAAGCTTTTTTTCGGATTTTAATTGTGATAGAGTACGCGAGGCGCGAAGCTTGCCTTGCGAGTAAAGCGGCGTAGCCAACAATTTAAAAATATTTCCTATGAAAGTAATCCTACTAGCCGCAGGGCAGTCAAAGAGGGTATCCCCGATTGAAGATAAGAATTTTGTTACATTCTGTGGGAAATACTTGATCGAATGGCAACTTGCCAATTTGATTGAGCTTGGGATGGATGATTTCGTGATCGTTGGAAACGAAGGTAATTTGGGTAAATTGAAGGAGTTTGTAGGGGAATTTAAAGAATATTTCAAAGATAGTGGTTTCTCTATGGAAGTAGTTGAGCAAAAGAAGGTGGCGGATGGTATGGCAGGGGGAGTCGTCGCTTGTAAAGAATATTTTGAGGATGAGCCTTGTTTGATAGTTTCTTGCAATGATGTTGTGGATTTAGAAGCTTATGAATCTGTGCTTGAAGTGGCTAATGGATTTGTAGATGAACAAGGCTTAGCACTATCCGGGGCATTGCTCGGTTACAAAGTGGAAGAATATTTCCCTGGAGGATATATGAAGTTTGGTCATGCAAATAGAGTAGAAGGGATTGTTGAAAAGCCGGGAGCTGGCAAGCAGCCTAGTGATTATGTGAATATAGTTGTGCATTTACATTCGAATTATGATGTTTTGTACAAAGCTCTATGCGAGGTTAAGTCTTTGAAAGATGATAAATATGAAGTGGCACTTGATAACATGATTAAAGCTGGAGGAAATTTCCAAATGGTGCCTTACGAGGGTTTTTGGCAGCCACTTAAATTCCCATGGCATATTACTGAGCTCGATAAGCATTTCTTCAAAAGAAGGGCTGAAGAAATAGATGGTGATGGTAATTATAAAGTTGTTGGTGAGGCCTTGGTGCATATGAGTGCGGAGATTTCCGACAAAGCTACCATAAAAGGAGATGTGATTATAGAAGCAGGTGTGAAAGTTTTTGAAAATGCGGTAATTCAAGGGCCGGCATATTTAGAAGAGGGATGCGTCGTTGGAAACAATGCATTGTTTAGAGAGTCTTTCGCGGGGCAGCGGTGTGTGATTGGTTTTTCTACAGAGGTGGCTAGGTCTCATCTCAGCGATGACGTTTGGACTCATTCAAATTATATTGGGGACAGTATTATCGGATCAAATGTTTCATTTGGAGCGGGCGCTATCACGGCAAACCTCCGACTCGACGAAGGAGATATAAGTTGGCAAGGTGAGATGAGCGGTCAAAACAAACTGGGATTGATCACCGGCGATCATGTTCGAGTTGGCGTTCAGACATGTCTCATGCCGGGGATCTCAATTGGTAAAAACGTTATGGTCGGCAGTGGCTTAACTATTTCAGAAAGCATAGAGGCAAATGAATTCATTTACGGTAAAACTTCTATCCATAAGAAAAAGAACAAAACTGACGTTTCAGGGCTTTTACGAGATTAAAATCTGCAAATATGCGCACTTCCAATCATATTTTTTTGTGGTAAAATCCACTTAAAGGTAATTTAAAGCTACAGTATGTTGAAGAAAAATATGAAGCTATCGGTTATAATTGTGAATTATAATCATAAGTATTTTCCACGGCTTGCGCTTGAGGCGCTTGAAAAGTCGAAAACAGATTTTGAATTTGAGGTGATTTTTGTCGATAACAATTCAGATCCGGCCGATGAAAGCATAGGTTTCCTAAGAGATGCAGCCAAAGAGAATAGGATTATTCTTATAGAATCCCCAAAAAACATTGGTTTTGGAGCTGGTAACAACCTCGGGATCAAGAAATCAAACGGAGAATATATTTTGTTACACAATCCGGACACAACGGTCTTACCAAATTCATTACAACAGATGGTCGATTATTTGGCGAAACACTCTGAAGTGGGTCTTCTTGGCCCGAAACTTGTGTATTCAAATGGTGATATTCAGGATTCATGTAGGAGATTTATGAGATTCAGCGATTTGATTATCAAAAGAACACCTCTGCGCAATATAAATCCATGGAAAAAACGTCTAAAACATTATCTGATGGAGGATTTTGATCATAATAAAACTCAGCCTGTTGATCTAATTACCGGAGCTATGATGCTCGCACGTAGAGATTTTTTATGGGATAAATTACATGGATTTGATGAAAGATACTTCTTATTTATGGAGGACTTTGATCTTTGTCAAAGAACTTGGGCGGCTGGCAAGGAAGTTGTTTATTATTCGGATGTTTCAATCCTTCACTATCACAAACGTTTATCTGGAGGAGGTTTTTTTGGTCAGTTTATGAAAAAAACATTCTGGCTGCACTTAATCAGTTCCGCCAAATATTTTTGGCGCTGGCGAAAGAGGTAATCTTACAACGCCAGACCTGTTGACAAAAAACGAATAAAATGTTTGAATTGAAGCCTGATTAATATATTAAAATGACGAGAAGAGCAAAGTTTGATGATTTTGAAGAGGGGGAGTTTGAATGTGGGGCTTTTGAAGGGCCTTTGTCTAAAGAGTTTATTGGACTTATGTATGTTGGGTTAATCCTTGCTACCCAGGTAAGGGACGCCCTGAGTGGTCTTGGTATCGGTTCAAGGCCTATATCATTAATTCCAAGAAGTGAACTGAGTCAGCCGGTCATCGCCCTAGACGCAGCTACTCAAGCAAATAAAGCTAGGCATGATGCAAGTAAGGCTAGGTGTAAACTTCGTACAAAGGGGCTTTCTTGGGATAGTCCGGAAGCTTATGGTGCTGCTTCAAAAAATGAAATAGAGCGTTTACGAAAGTTGCAGGCTGGTGCGATTAGAGAAGATACCGTATTGGGGCAAGAAGCCACGCCGGTCTTGGGGCGAGATTTTGGATATGATCCGGTTTCCAAGCAATGGGTAGGTGAGAAAATTTAAATAGCAAACAGATCTTTATCGCTGTTGATTACGGCTTCGTTTGGATTGGAGGATGCGTCTGTGAATGTAACGGGGGCTTCTTTTATGATCACTATAGGTGTGCATTCCGCAGATTCGCCCATGATACACATGGCGGCGGTAGTTAGGTTGTCAGCGACGGCGAGCTCCGTCATCTGCAGCGGAACTCCAAATAGATCCTCTGTCCCTCGCTCATCTCTGACCCCGATAAACCCACTCCATGCGAGGGCGAGGCCGGTAGTTCCTTTGCGCCCCGGAGTGATTCGCGAATCTGCAATGATGATTCCGAGACTCTCTATGTTGAATTCTTTTAATAATGCTTGTCTGACTTTCTCCGCACTATCTTGAGGGTTCCTTGGCCATGGTATAGCGTATCCATTCGGTACATTTGAGCGGTCAGCTCCTGCATTTGGTATAAGGATCCCATTTTTTCTTGTTAAAAAACACTTATCGTCATCACTTTGACCACATTTTACCTCTCGAATTACCTCGTCTGATTCATTTTGAACTAGGTCTTTGAATGAAATATCATCCAAATTAACCAAGTTTCCTTCCAAAATAGAGACTATTTTTGCACTTATTACTATCACAGAACCGATCAAAGTTTCACTCGGCGCATACTTTCCAAAACTTTTTTCAGCATCTTTGAGGCTTTTAACGACGAATTCTACGATATCGCCATTTCCTTTTACTACAGCTGTTTTGACCGCAACTAGTTCCATTCGAGAGTTATTATTAGAAAATGATATTAACGCCTGGGCAATGAGTAAAAATTTGACATTCTGATTCGATGCGATTACAATACTTTGAACACTTCAGGAAGAAACAAATTTTTTACACCTCTACCTGATAAGTATTCATCTCAATATTCTCCTCGAATCTAATCCCCGATCAAGAAGTATTATACTGTTTGATCGGCAACAAAGCCAAGCGAGAAACGAAGTGACTCGCAAGTGTCGCCACTAAGCGACACAAGATAAGGAGCGCGAAGCTCACCAATTGTTCATTTAAATTACTATACGTCCCGCACTCAATACGGGACATACAAACAAAGATTTCTGCTTTGTGAGTCCTATCTTAAGAAGTCTCAGCCAAGAATTTATTCTCGTCTAAGATCTCTTGTATAAGTTGGGCAACCACTTTTGCTCAGTATTTTTCAACCCACTTCGTTCACTCGAAGTAAAACCGCAAAACTACACTCAATGGGCGGTCCTGGTAAGACTAAAAACTATACCGGAATGAGGCAGAGATAATGTGAAGTGCGTTTAATAGACGCTGAGTCAGAGCTTTTTATAACGTTTACTGACTGATAGCGAGAACGAACTACCACATTGAAGAGACCCGCGCCGTGAGGCACGGGTCTTTTTTTAATTCTCAAAATTTAACGACGCTTAACCTTTACCTTCACCTTAACTTTTACTTTTTTCTGACTGGCTCTAAATATCGTATAGCGCTATCCTGTAGACTTGGGAATGGCCCTCTTTCCGCCAAAGCAGCTTGTTTTAATTCTCTTTCTTGCTGTATTTGAGCCTTTAGTGATAGATGTTTAGTTTCTGGTTCTCTGTAATGATATGCTCTTTTTACGTATCTTTGTTTCGGTTTACCAGAGTGCTGAACACCTTGTATTGCGTTTACAGGGCTACTACTTGGCGTTGTTGTTTGAATTTGAATATTGCTAAATCTCACATCTGCATCCTCTGAGTAAAATCCAAATTTACCATCAAGTGAGAGCGTTCTTGCTCCAGAAAATACAAATTTCTGAACACCATCAACTGTTACTGTTATCACACCACTTTCGACATTAATTATAACGTCATATGAAGTGCCAACGTCATAGCTATCGTCTCCAACCGACGAAGTCCAAAGGAAGTTTTGACCATCCTCTGTCAATGCTTCTCCAAGCTCGAGTCCATAGCCATTTGGTTTTAAAATCAAATAAGTGAACGTTTGATCAGGCCCCCCAAGTGAATCAAGTGCATCATTGTATCCAAATACTAACCATGGAGCTTCCCAAGGATTTGGCGGGTCATTTTGACGCAGTTGCGCCAAATTCTCAACAGTCATAGAGATTTCATAGTCTCCTGTTAGATTTTCATTGCTAGTCACTAACCCTGCATGCGTCTCAGATAGTATGGTCGCAGTCATTGGCGTAAGCTGAACCGTATTAGCCACTTGATTGACGTCGACAGTTCCAAATCCTGTGTATACAGTATTTAAAGTAAAATCGGCCAAAGTCGACGCAAACACAATTGAAGCACTGACAAATACAGCGATGGAAAGACACGTAAAGAACTTTGTAAATCCTGTAAATAATTTGTATGATTTCATGCCACTTATTAAGAGTATTGATTATGTCACAATCCAATCCGTGCGTCAAGCGCGTTGTAAGTGGCGAGTTTCAGTAGATTTGTTTTTTATAAGATATATGGTAGAATATACACATGAAAATTCACGTATATTCAGCTGTGGTTTATAAAGAAGAAGATCTTTATGTAGCCGAATGTCCCGAGGTGGGTACGGCGAGCCAGGGAGCAACATTTGAAGATGCAATTGCAAATTTAAAAGAGGCAACTGAGCTTTATTTGGAAGAGTTTCCAGTCACGAACAAAGCGGTTCCTTTTCTTACAACTTTCGAAGTGAGTCATGCCTAAATTCAAAAGAATATCAGGCAAACAGATGATCAAATTCCTAGAAGGGCTTGGTTTTTTTGTAGTACGGCAAAAAGGGAGCCATGTCGTTTTGAAGATTCAAGACAAGCATGGCTCATATGGATGCGTCGTACCTCTACATAAAGAACTTGCATCAGGGACAATTGGTTCTATCTTGAAACAAGCGCAAATTTCAAAAGATCAATTTATGTCTTTATTTTAGTTGAAAATTCGCGTTCTCACCTTTGTACGGTTCCATAGTTTCAAGTGCACGCCCTACGGCAGATTATTTATCCAGGTTTGTCCGTCTACGGTGGTGAGTGAATCTCCCGGGTAAAAATTATTGCCCGCGATTGCATATATCGAGCCCATCCCGTTATACATCGATTCGACATAGTTAAAATACCACATTGCCAGTAGTACATCCGGGAAGGTTTGAACCGAAGGTGATATTATGTTCATCGTGCCGGTCACGGTGTTTGCATATACCGCAAGTATTTTCGATGCTTCCGCTCTGACTATGAGATCGTTCGGTGCGCAGTATCCCGTGCTATATGGAGTGACAATCCCCAGATTCACAGCGGTGACCCATACCGGCGTTTGCGCCGCAGTTACGTCGACACATGGAGCCGACCCTGTTAGCAGCGGCCGTCCTTCCACCGTGAACAATGTAGAAAGCAGATCGTTACGGAGTCATGTATGCGGGAGATACGGCTGGTTGGACATCTACGAGATTTCCGAGTGAAATATCACAAGTATTCCAACTTGGACATATGAACGGATTGATTGTTGATGAACTTTGATTAAATCTAATTAGAAACGGTATTGTAGGGTCGCTCGCCGTAACTGGATTTGTAAGTCCTGTTACATGAAGGCCTATTTCAATTTCATTATCGTTTGTTGCCGTACCACTGTCATATGAGACATCATAACCTGCATCAGTGGCAAATGTAGGGCTTATATCAGCAACTACTGCGAGAAATTTCTCCGAACCGGGCAGTCCATTATGAGGAAAATTGAGATTTAAACTTTGCCCAGTAACCACATTACTTGGTCCCATCTGAAGACCACTTGCAAGTGGTGCACCGATAGGTTGATTGAGCGAGTAATCCCATTCATATAGACGAATATTTGTAAGATCCGGATGGATGGCATTATTGATCGCTAGTGGCTCATCACTAATCTTCAGTTCATTCAATGTGGCGCTAAGCGTTTGAGACCAGTTTTTCGCAACAAATACACCAAACAATACATCATTTTGACCCTGCTGAGCGGTAATCGGCCAAGGCGAGCCTGCACTTACAGGTTCCATAATCGATAAATTAGTCATATCAACATACACATTATAATCAGAAAATCCGGGAGCTGTAATTTGAGATGGAAGTAACAATTGTCCACTCGTTGTATCGGTTGCAACCGTAGTCAACTGTGCGTTATTGATAGCAAATATAAATAAGTCGTTATAGAAGCCCGATGCGTTGAAGATACTAGCAGGGTTTACATTCACCATAAGTTCAAAATGAGTTGGAACATTTGGAGTTAAAGCGAACGATCCAACATTCAAATCAACATATCCATCCACATCACACTGAGGTGAGGTATAATTTGAACCGAGGGGGACAATACCATTTCCATTGGTCACGAGTGTGCCAAAATTTGATTGTAAATTGAAATTATTTAACTTCGCGTTAAGTGTCGCTCCCATCTGAGATAAATTTGCACACATCGCAGGGGTAATTTGTGTCCCATATTCATCTGTTCGTAGTCGCGTATTCAAAGTAAATCTAAGCGTATTCAAAGCCACTGGAGCGGAAGGCGTAAGATTTAAATATGAAACATATCTGGTTTGAGTTCCAGAAGGCGCGTTGGGATACACATAATGATTTTCATTTGGCAAAGCATTGAGTGCAGTATCTACCTGTATATCCAAAGTCACCGGAGCAGTCACGATGGGTGTTGCCCACATCCTCTTCCTCCACTGAGCGAATGCGTTTGAGATGCCGCCCCACATGTCCATGAGGTCGGTGTTGTCTTCATTATAATAAAGTCCGGCGGCGGTGTGCCAGATGAAATGTGAATTTACGTTGTGTGCATCGCTAAGAGTTCCGCCTACAACTGGTGTGAAAGTCAGACTGTCATTGGCTCGAACTTGAATATAATCGAAAGTGAGTGGTCCGGCGCTGTCGTCAACTATGTCGGCTGTCACTATGTATGTCTGAGTTCCGAGTGGTGGAATTACAGGTGGCTGATTTATCGGATTAAGAAGGTTCCCGGGATATGACCAATCGAAATCCACGTATCCGTTTACGTTCGCGGCGTTATACACATGTCCTCTTGTGAGAGGAGTGTTCGGCGCGCTTGCGTCATATATTTTCCACTGCGCTCTGGAGTTCCACACGGTTTGGTCTATACCTTTTACCGTGTATTCCAAATACACCTTATCCATATATATAGGTGTCGTAGCGGAAGTGTTTTTGATGCGCATCGTGTACACGACTTCGTCGTTATTATATGCCAGATCATAAGTGGTGTATTCTCCGTTAACGACACAAGTTGGAGATCCGAACGGATCGTTACAAGCACCAAGGTATGTTTCGATTACAGGGTTTGCGTCCGGTTGAATTCCATTTCCCACATAATCATTATATCGTTCCGCATTACGCTCTTTTGTCGTACTTTTCGTTGTATTTTTTGTAGTTTCAGTCTTAGTTTTTGGTGCTACTTTTTTAGGGGTGGCAGTGGATTTCCGTGCGACCATTTCTCGTTGAAGTTTCTTGCCTTGTTCTCTTGTGAGCTTCACCCTTCCGGTTAAGTCTGAGCCGGAGTTTACGGCGAGGCTTATTGCACCGCCGAGAGTCAAGATAATCACTAAAGCGAGCCCGATCAGTTTGTGCGAATTCTTCATAATATGATGGATTACATAAATAAATCCATTTATTATAACATCTATCTTCATATTTAGCAAATTAAGTATGTAAAAAACGTATCATTCTTTACAATACTCCTTTTTATAAAAAGTTACATTCTGTGTTCGTCGAGAAATTCGCTACCGATTTTTTCTTCACCATCTTCCTTTATCGGTACTTGTACGGTTTCGTTTGGATGAATTTTATCGAATTCTCCGAAATTACTTTCCATAAGTTGTGATCTCTCTGCCTCAACTTTTTCAACGTCAGGTTGATATACTGTGCGAATAGGGAAAGGAATGCTGATTCCCACTTTGTCGAAATTCATTTTGAGTACTCGAGCGACTTCGGAGCGAGTGTGTCTCCAGTTTGACCTGGAATCAACCCAGAACCAAAGTCGTAGATTGATAGAACTATTTGAAAATTCATCTACTAGAACTGAGGGAGTCGGTTCTTTTAAAACTCCTTCTATCTGCAACATACTTGCAAAACAAACTTGGCAAGCTTTTGCCAGAGGCGTTGAATACTCAACACCTACGATTATTTCTAAACGTCTAAAAGGATTTGATGTGAAACTTACAACTTTTTTAGAAAACAGGTCCGCATTTGGAATAATAATACGTGTCCCATCAAGGGCTTGTAGCACCGTTGCACGTGATTGGATTTCAACTATTTTTCCGATAGTACCTTCTATCTCAATATAATCTCCAATTGTAAAATGTCGTGAGAGTAATACGAGCACTCCGGCGATAAAGTTTGTAATAATTCCTTGTAGTGCAAAACCAAGTCCGAAACCAACTGCGGCAACTAGTGCCGTTAAGTCGAATCCGGCAATTTTCATACCAATCATGATACCGAGTGTTAGAACAGAAACATAGGTAGTACGTCCTACAAGTACGAGAACATCTTGGTGGTCGTCATCGAGTTTTGCTGCAACTTTGTTTGTTACTAAGTTTTTTACAAGCTTCGCAACTATGATAGAAAAAACCATAACAATGATTCCAGCCACCCAAAACGGAGCTCTATCAACGAGAGTTGTGACAAATTCCTGCAAACCTGAAGTAGTTTCATTTGCAGTAGTCCTGGCAGATGCGGCTTGTGCGAATGCAGTCGGGATAAAATATGTGAAAAGTGCTTCTAACATAATCAATAAATTTATTTTAATTTGTAATTATCCACAGTATCCAAATGATGAAACGGGGTCAGTTAAACATTCAAGACCAATATCGCTACATTTGACATCATCTCTTTCAGCATGCCATCCGATTGTACCTTGATATCCTGCTCCATAAAAGCAGTAATACTCACGGAGAGTTGTTCCGGCGCACCGGTCCTCCCAAACTTGCGAACTTGGATTTCCTCCTTTTTGGCCGATAGTTTTACCTGGGATTGTTGGTTGAGAAATAGTTTGGATTGGAGTAAAGAATGTAGATCCAGGAGTGTCAGTGTCTACGCATGGCTGTGGGGCTTCTTGAATAGTTGCATTCTTGCCTTTAAATTTAAGCCTACCTAGAAACTCATTACCCGATTGTACGCTGGAGCTTACAAACACAGAGACTATGAGCATAGCTGTAAGTCCACCTGCAAGATATTTTGAATATTTCATATAATTTGGTTATGAATAAATCTAACTATTATACAACAGATTCTCTGCGGGGTAAATACTTTATCTTGGGACGCAGGTTCAAAATAAAACCGACCACTTAAGCTAAGATGTATATGGTTAAATCACTTTTATGGAAAAAATATTCGGAATATTGGCGTACCCGGCTTGGCATTCTTTTGCAGTAGTCCTGGCAAATGCGGCTTGTGCGAATGCAGTCGGGATAAAATATGTGAGGAATTGTTGAAACATAGTTTATTTAGTTTGTATTGTAGCACAATTTAAAGAATTTGGATCACATGGATTAAGAGGGTCACTTACAAAATATTCTGCTACTAGAGCACCTCCAGTTTCATCTCCATCCCAGACACCATCCCCATCAGTATCAGGGTTGAGCGGATCTGTACCTAGGTAATTTTCTGTTAGGCCAACGAGCCCATCACGGTCATAATCCATAGGTGTAGTAGGAATACAGCCACTACAGTCATAGTGAAGTGGGTCAAACCGCCCCCCTTTGACTTCATCGCCATCATTCACCCCATCCCCATCAGTATCTGGGTTAAATGGATCTGTTCCAATATAGTCCTCTTGTTCATTTGTAAGACCGTCTCTATCAGAATCCATTTCTCCAAAATTGCGAGTATCTTTTTGAAGTTGAAATTCTTCACGTTGAACATGGGTAGCTTCTGTTTTTGAAGGGCCGTTTGAACGTCTTTCGAGATGAAGCCTACCTAGAAACCCATCACCCGATTGTACGCTGAAGCTTACAAACACAGAGACTATGAGCATAGCTGTAAGTCCACCTGCAAGATATTTTGAATATTTCATATAATTTGGTTATGAATAAATCTAACTATTATACAACAGATTCTCTGCGGGGTCAATGCTTTATCTTGGGAAAATACTAAAATTAAGGTAAAAGCCATATGGTTAAATCACTTTTATGGAAAAAATATTCGGAATATTGGCGTACCCGGCTTGGCATTCTTTGTCTCCAGTCATGCATTTGGAGGGGTTTAAAGAGTTAGAATTGCCATATGGATTTGACACATTTGATGTAAAACCGGAAGAACTTCGTGATTTTATGGGTGCTTTGAAGCGCAGAGAGTCGGTGGAGCTCTCTTCCAGAGAGTTTGATTTAAGCAAAGTTGAGGGTTTTTCGGTATCCATGCCACATAAAGAAATGATTATTCCGCTTTTGGATGGATTGGATGATGCGGGCCACGCAGTTGGCGCGGTATCTTGCGTGTATATGCAAGATGGTAAGTTTATCGGTACAAATTTAGATTACATGGGTGTAAAAGGCAGTTTGCAAGCTTCAGATTATGCTAGCAAACAAGGTTTATCCGGGAAAAAAGTGATTGTGATTGGGGCGGGGGGAGCCGCTAAAGCGGCGGTCTATGGACTACTTCAGCTCAATATGATTCCTGTTTTGTTCAATCGTACAGTTGATAAAGCGCTCGAAATAGCAGATCAATTTTCCATGCAAAGCGTGAAACTTGCTTTGCAGAATAAGGAGCGTAGCAACAATATTAAAATAGATTCTTATTCCATAAAAGAATTAGAAAATGGTTTTGAAGACGTGGAAATTATAATTAATTGCACCTCATTGGGTCTGGAGGGAGATGAGAAAATAGTACCTGATAGTGTTTTTTCACATATCAAACTTTCACTGGACGCCGTTTATAGTCATGAGCCTACGATTTTTCAAGCACAGTCAGTCGCAGCAGGTGCAGAAAATCTCACTGGCCTTGAATGGCTACTTCACCAAGGATACGAAGCATTTAAAATATGGACAGGCAAAGATGCACCGCAGGATGCTATGCGAGCTGCGGTGAGCAACTAAAAAGATGTCAGTTTTAAACAAATTTAATGAATTTTGGTTATGTGAAAGTGTGCACGTGCACAGATTTTGTACGTTATCTTGTACAAAAACTCTTCCCGGAAGGAGGGATTGTACAATAATCCGTACAATTTGGTTTTTATGCGCTTGCTAAAAAAAAACACTCCCAGACACACTTCTCTTATAAAATCGCCTCTCAAATACGTACTTCATGGATTATTCTTAAAAATGACGTCTGAAGTACGGCGTTCAAGACGTGTGCGCGCGCACAGCCTTTGAAGTACGGCGTTCAGCTGTCAAAATTCGCGCACAGCATTGCCCAATTTGTTTAAAGGGCTAGTTTAAAATTGTTAAGGTTGCAGCAATTCGGGTCACATTAAAATATTATGGCAGCATCAACAGAAACTGGAGAAGTATCAAGATTTGAAGACGTACCAGAAGGAGCTTACTTAGACTCTTTATTAGGAGGAAAAGCGGAGTTGTCAGGAGAGGTCACTTTACGGGGAAGTTCAAATGCACCTGTCTTTATATATAGATCTGATGGCATGCAGGTAGTACCGAAAGGAGAAGATATTACAATAGAAGTATGTGGAGACCGTGGTAGAGTTACACGTTTTGTTATAAATCATGTGACTGGACCAGAGGAACTTGGGTTAAGTCCTGAATACACATTGTCTGAGATTTTGGCAGCAGTAAAAGAAGGTATTAGGCTATTTTCAGAAGCAGATAGGTCGTAAAAGACTTTAGTTATTCTCATCTAGGAAATCTGCACCGTCTTCGTCTTTTGGTTCAGCTTTCTTTTTGATGTCTTTTTCTACCTCTTCTTCTATTTCTTGATCTTCAGTTTTTCTTTTTCCTTTTCGTACTGTGTCTTCACCAAACTCGGTGTCATTTGAAAGGAAATCAATACCATATAGTCTATAAAAAGAGACATAAAGAGCTTCAACTCCACATTGTGCCAGTGCCATAAAAAACCAAGTAACAGGTAAGAAGGCAAAGAGTAGGACATTCACGGTTCCGGTAATTTTGAAAACTATTAAATTAGAAAAAGCTCCAAGTATAAGTCCAAGACTTGTACCATATATAGATACTAAACTGTAGCGTGGATTTGCCACGTTCTCGAGTACCAAATGGCTTCCGCTCAAAGCGACTAAACTGTGTATTAGAGCTACGATAGAGAGAGCACCAAAGTCTAGTGCAAGGGAGAAAATATAAAAAGGTAAGCTCATAAAAAACATAACGGCATTGAAGATAAATACCTGATGCAAAATAGTTCCTCTCATAAAATATTTATCACGATCACAGAAGCTAATTAGCATAGATGCAAATAAATTTGCCATAAGAAGGCCACTGAAAATCATTATCAAGAATACAGCCAAGAATATTGGATTTATAGTTTGAGAGCCAACTTCTTCTACTACAAAAACGCTATTTAGCACACCGGAGCTAAGTGTGAAAATGATTAACAACATAAGCGTACCAAAAAGCCCGCCGGTAAATCCGGAAATAGCCCTAAGGACGAATTTCAATGGGTTTAAAGTGATTACTTCTAACATATTTTTAAATTAAATTTTATATATTATATGAGGTAGCATCTCCGCTCCTTATTCGCATCGGCACGCCGTGCGTGATTTTAGCAAATTACTTTTTAAACCACAATACTGCGAACAGTAGTGCGCCGATTGTAACAAAACTATCTGCCACATTGAAAACCGGCCAAAATCCGATATTTATGAAATCAACTACATACCCCATATTTATACGATCCATTAAGTTCCCGAGTCCACCACCAAATATCATTGCGAGAGCGATTACCGCAGTCTTTCTCCTTGTATCGGTTTTCTCTGTTTCAACTATGTTTTTGGAAAAATAAATTAGGCAAATCAAAAGTATAGTTGTTACAAGGATTTGTAGTGTATATGGGAATTTTATAGAAAATGCCACCCCTTCATTTAGAGAAATAGGTATTTTACCATAATTTTGAACAAGGACTTTTGATAACTGGTCTGCAAATGCGAACAATAGTCCGAATAAAAAAACTCGATTGATAACTTTAATTGTTTTCATTCCGGGATTTCGTTAAGATTCATTGGCTTTCGACAAAATAGTACGTTAACTTTGATTCATGCGCAAATCATATAGTTCTATCGATACGACACTTCTTTTTTTGGTACTGGGGCTACTTGCATTTGGTGTAATCATGATTGCAAGTATTGGAGTGCCAAAATCTATTCAGTTGTCAGCTCCGGGGATCATGTATCCGGACTGTGGCTCAGCAGAGGTTCAGTGTTATTTGGTTCTAAAAAATCATGTTATTCGTGTAATACTTGGTGTTCTTGGTATGTTTCTTGTGATGAAAATTCCGTATAGATTTTGGCAAAAAGTTTCTCTGCCAATATTTGCAGGATCAATTTTTTTGTTGATTGCCGTTTTTCTTTTTGGAGATGATAACAATACTTTTGCTCAATCTTGGATTAATTTACCAGGTATACCATTTTTAAATTCCGTGCAGCCATCGGAGATTGCAAAGTTTGGAATGGTCATTTATTTTGCGAGTTGGCTTCAAGGTAAACGTATGGAAATTGAAACATGGGAAGGTGGGTTTTTACCATTTTGTTTAGTTTCCGGCGCTTTTGTTTTGCCTGTGATGTTACAGCCGGATTTCGGTTCGACTTTAGTTCTGATTATGATTGCAGTAGGTATTTATTTTGTCGCAGGTGCAAATTTAAAACATTTGGCAACCGGTGCTTTGATAGCGCTGGTTGCAGGTATATTTATCGTTAATAGCGCGTCATATCTTCAACAACGTTTTACTGCATTTATTTCCCCCGATACTGAATGTCGTGAAGATTTTTGTTGGCAGACGGAGCAGGCGAAGATTGCAATTGGCTCCGGCGGATTTTTTGGTAAGGGGCTTACTCAGGGGATACAAAAATCTTACTGGCTCCCTCAAGCCACGGATGATTTTATATTTGCAGCATCAGCAGAAGAGCTTGGCTTTGTTCGTACATTACTCGTAGTAATGGCGTATGCCTGGATAGCTATCCGTGGCTACCAGATAGCAAATCATGCACCTGATAGATTTTCACAATTGCTAGCTGTAGGTGTTACAACTTGGATCGCCGCCCAGGTATTTATGAACTTGGCAGTGAATACTTCGCTCATGCCGGTTACAGGGATAACCTTGCCATTTGTCTCGTATGGCGGCTCCTCTATGTTCACTACTTTGATAGGAATAGGTATTTTATTAAACATCTCTAAATATACTCAAAACCATGCGTATACTCTTGACAGGGGGAGGGACAGGCGGACACGTCGTCCCTCACGCTACAATTATAGAAGAGCTTAATAGCCATGCTGACTTGGCGATTAAATTTGTTTACATAGGTTCAAATTCCGGACTGGAAGAGTCTTTTTGCAAATCTCAAAAAATAGCCTTTAAATCAGTCTTTACCGGTAAATTACGCAGATATTTTTCTGTTCAAAATCTGTTCGATATTTTCAAAATACCTGTCGGTGTATTCCAATCAATTATTCATATTATAAAATTCAAGCCTGATGTTATTTTTTCAAAAGGAGGTTACGTTGCGATTCCAGTTGTGATTGCAGGTGGTTTACTTAAGAAAAAAATTGTCATTCATGAATCTGATTTTACGCCGGGAATTGCTACGAAAATTTCTTCTTTTTTTGCAAATAAAATATGTGTGCCAACGGAGAAGACCAAGGAATGCTTTTCAAAAAAGACTCAGGACAAAGTTGTTATAACCGGCAATCCTGTTCGCAGCGAATTACTCAAAGGTACAAAAAAAGCGGCACTCGAATTTTTAAAAATCAAAGAAATAAAAAGTCCTGTTTTGCTTGTTATGGGAGGAAGTACCGGAGCATTTTCTTTGAACGAATTGATATGGAATAATCTTGAATCAATTTTAAAAAAACACACGGTTATTCACATAACCGGAAAAGGGAAAATGAAAGTTGTTAATAATAAAAACTATTTTGCATTCGAATATATCGATAAGGAATTGAAAGATATTTATGCGATTACAGATAGCGTTATATGTCGCTCCGGGGCAGGCACTGTATCAGAAATTAATGCACTCGGACTGCCTGCGATTTATGTCCCACTTGGTTATAGTGCTTCTCGTGGTGATCAATTTGATAATGCAAAATACATGAGTGAAACTCCTAATGTAATTTTGGATCAAAATTTGATTAACGATAAAAAACTACTGACAGCTCTCAAGGAGATACAACTCAAAAAAAATGTACGAAATCAAAAGTCGCAAAATACAACTCCCGCAGCTAAAAAAATAGTTGAAGTAATTATTAATGTGTAAGATGAAAATATGAATACAATGAAAGTAATGAAATTTTGTCAGAATACTGCATTTTACCTATTGTTTGGAATGTTGTTTTTGCTTCCATTTCATGCGTTTGGAAGTACGGTTTTGAATTATGGGTATGGACTTGCTGATGTATTTGGTACTGCAAGTGTTGTATCGATGTGGAAAGAATTTGTAATTATCATTCTGACATTATTACTTGGATTGAAATTTTTCTTAGAAAGAAAATTCCCAAAATTCGACATTCTCGACAAATTAATAATCGCTTATTTTTTATTTGGAATATTACATGCGATCTTACTAAAAATAGATCTCAGCCAACTTGTCTGGGGAGCGAGATATGATTATGTTTTTTTATGTACATTCATGATTGTGCGACATTTTAAATTTGATAAAGAACAAACAAAGAAACTATTCAAAAGCGTAATTATAGGAGGGGCACTTAGCCTTATACTTGGATACATACTTCACTACTTGATTAAACCGGAGAATCTCACAGTACTTGGTTTTAGGGATGATTGGAGTACATGGTATCCGGGGCAATCTTTGGCTTTTTGTCAGAGGATGGAAAACCAAGAATTATGTAGGATGTCAGGAACATTTGCAGGGCCAAATCAGTTTGGAGCATACCTCGCAATGTTTATTCCAATTTTATATATGTGGCGAAAAGAAGTGAAAGAAAGGATCAAAGATACGAGTCTAAGGAGGGGGATTCCAATTGCACTTATATCGCTCGCATTTTATGCACTTATCCAAACCTATTCCAGAGGTGCGCTGATAGGAGTATTTATCGCTATATTTGTACTGCTCTCGTATGAATACAATTTATGGAAACATATAAAGAAAAAACATTTTCTATTTGGGTTAATTGGAATAGTCGTAGTGTCAGCGGTTTTATTAATCACAATAGGCGATACACTTATTCGTCCGGAATCAACAAGTGGGCATATTGCTGCATGGATTATGGGAATTCAAGAAATGTTTGCACATCCACTAGGTCAAGGCCTCGGCTCCGCCGGGCCTGCCAGCTACCGATTTGCCAACCCAATTATCCCGGAAAGCTGGTATCTGCAAGTAGGTATAGAGCTCGGATTCTTCGGGCTATTACTCTTCCTCGGAATCCTCGTTTTGACTATCAAAAAACTTTTTCAAGCCCGGAATACAGCTCTGCTCGCAAGCTTTCTCGGAGTCCTCGCAATCGCCTTTTTCCTCCATACATTTGAAGACTCTGCAGTAAGCATTACTTTATTCAGCTTACTGGGTCTTAAGCCTTCGAAAGTAAACAAAATTTGACCTTAGCTATGCTTTCTGTTAGTATTGTCCACAGAAGAAATGAGCTTTGCAATCTAGTTGAAAATAAAAAACAAAAACAAATCATCGCAAGTAGTTGTGGCGTTTTAGTGATTAACCAAAAAGCGATGTTTATACAGGGTATTACAATTTTAATAGCTATATCATCTGTCATTTTTATGATAGTAAGTATGGTTGCTTTTTATCGGTATATAAGCGCTTATCGTTTACCACCGGGGCAATATTATCTATTACTTGGGTTCATACATCTGAAGTGGATTGCCTGGAGCTATATAGTGTTAACTATAACGCTTAGTACGTGGATGGCTCTTATGATATTGCGTTAATAATTTTATCTATGGGAATATTTGAAGACATGACGCCGCCTGAAATAGCAGTAGAAGACAATACTGATAGGCATTTTCCCGGGCAAAATAAAAATGAAGAACTGCTACTTTATACTCGACTGCATCCGATTATTTTGTTGCCTCACCTCATGGGGTTCGTTGCATCGTTGATAGTCTTCCCAATGATTGTTTATGCACTTGAATCTATGGAAGTCGAAGAGGGATCAATTCTTACTTCGGCTATTTTTTTATTCTTATTTATTACTTACGCATATTATTTCCATAAGTTTTTTCTAAAAATATTCAATTATTATCTTAGTGTGATTATTTTGACGAATTTCAGAATTATTCAGTTAAAAAAGAGTGTATTTTTATATAATAGTAAGGACACGATAGATCTTCACAAGATTCAGGATTTGAGAAAAGACCAGAATGGACTTTTGAGTACTTTGTTTGATTATGGCACGGTGACGATAGAGGTTTCAGCGATACATGAGACGAAGCAGCTGAAATATATACCACGCCCGGAACAATGCTTCCAAGTGCTCAATAAAGCCAAGAGGAAATACATAGATAAACGCCGCGAGAAAAAAGTAAGTATCGATGGAGGAGACATCGCTGGAAAACATACTATTAAAGATGAATTGAAGATTGTTCGTAGAGGGCTTACTTCTCCACTATGACAAATGCATTCACATTTCAATCGGATTACGGTATAAATATCCTGTAAAAAGGATTTTTTAAGTTTAAATATGCAAAATCATACGGAGATGTTTCCGGGACAGAGAAGGGGCGAGGTTGTTAAGTTGATAGTTACCAAGCATTGGATTATTTATTTTCGTATGTTTAGGCAATTTATAATTTTTGCATTAGTGCCATTGATTGGATTATTTTTTACGACTTTTGACACTGCGGAGAATATAAGGGGTATTACTTATTTTATTAGTTTTATGTATTTGTCATATTTTTTTCTGGTTGTTTTTATACGGTGGCTTGATGAAATGCTAGATGTTTTGATAGTGACAAATCAGAGGCTTATAAGTATTGAGCAAGTAAATTTATTTCAAAATGCCGCATCAGAAACAAATCTTCCAATGATTCAAGATGTAAAAGGTCGCAAAAAGGGTATTTTTGGTGGTCTTTTGCAATATGGTGAAATGGAAATACAGACAGCGGCAGAGAAGATAGAGTTCAGAATACATGATGTAGGAGATCCCTTCACAAAGGCGAAGAGAATTCTGGACATAAGGGACGAATTTATCAGGGAGTATGAAGTGCATTCGCACAGTGGGCCGAATCCACATGATGCAAACAGTGGTTTCCCGGGTTATAGCGCCACTGCAGCCGAAGGTAATGAGCAAACAAATATACACTAATTTTTTTATATGAATAATTTATTGATAGTTCTCGGTGCTATGATTTTTCTTATAATTCTCTGGATGCTGACGTATAGAAATATTTTGCAGCATTACAAGTCTGAGATCTCAAAGAGTGAAAGTGATTTAAAGCAGAAATTTTTTATAGTTTTTAATAGGATCCCTTACCTTCTTGAGGTTATGTCTGAGTATAAGGTTTTTATGTCTCATAATGGCGCTGAAATATTGGAGATGCGAACGACACTTATAGATTCGGAATTGAAAATTGAAGATGCTTTTGAGATTTATGTAAAATTATATACTTACGTTGAAGAGGTGTTTGCTACAGATGGAAGTCAGTTCAAGTCTGACGTTGGTTTCCTCGAGATTCTCTATGAGCTTCAAGATATGCATGATGAGATAAGGCTTATTGTAAAAGAATACAATGGTAGTGCGGTAGGCTTTAACGAAAAACTTTTAAAATTCCCTGGTAATTTTGTAGGTGGTTTGTTTAACATGCAATCTCTACGCACACTGTGAACGTAGTGAACTTAGTGTGCAAAATAAAGAGCGCGTAGCGCAACCATAAATAAATAAATAAATAAATGTCACACATAGTTACCAAACCGAAATTTTTTATAAAGACATTTGGTTGTCAGATGAACACTTCGGATTCGGAAAGAGTTATAACTGTTTTGGAAGCCCTTGGATATGAAAGTGTAAACGAAGAAGAATCTTTGAAATATGTAGATTTTGTGATTTTCAATACCTGTTCGGTAAAGCAAAAAGCTGAAGATAAAATGCTCGGAGTTATTAAGCATTATCATAAAATGCGAAAAATAAATCCAAATATAATTCTTGGTGTTACCGGATGTATGGTGCGGCAGACCGGAGTCAAAGAAGATGTTAGAAAGATAAAAGAGGGTAGGGGTGATGAGATTCCCGAGTATCGCAAGGTGCGCGCACTTGATCTGAAAAAACGTGGTTTAGCTGCCAAAAAAGGGTATGATATTTTACTTACAAGACTTACACAAATTGATTTAGTATTTAGAATTGAGGACATAGCAATTCTTGGAAATTTACTCAAAGAAGTTAATCCGAATTTACAACTCAACGAAATAGTTGATGAAGGGACTCTTGAAAATTATTTCAAAATAGCACCGAAAGTAGAGACAAAAGTTCAGGCGTATGTACCGATCATGACAGGGTGTGACAAGTTTTGTACTTACTGCATCGTGCCGTTCACACGTGGTCGAGAATACAGTAGGAAATTTGAAGAAATCATTGATGAATGCACCCGCTTGGTAAAGTCAGGTACGCAAGAAATCACATTGGTTGGTCAAACCGTAAATACTTACGGGCTCTCTCGCATGGATAGAGCTTCGAAGAATTTCGATTGGTATTATCATAAAGGTGGGCAGATTTCTTCTGCATATAGAGGTAACCATCCGGATGAGTCCGGTGTTGAAAAACCATTTATCACTCTACTAAAAGCAGTCGATAAATTAAAAACCAAAGGTCTAAAACGCCTAAGGTACACTTCCCCACATCCAAGAGATTTTACTGATGATGTTATAGATGCGATTACATCACTTGATACAATTTGTCCACATATTCACATGCCGGTGCAGTCAGGCTCGAACACAGTTCTCAAAAGAATGAATAGGAATTACCTTGCGGAGGAATACGTAGAAATTTTGCAAAAGATGCGTGAGAAAATCCCAAACCTTGTGATTACAACAGATATTATTGTTGGATTCTGTGGTGAGACAGATGAAGAATTTGAAGAAACATACAAAATGTATGACGCGCTCGAATGGGACTTTTGCTATATCTCACAATATTCTCCTCGCAAGGGGACGGTTAGTGAACGCATGATGGACGACGATATCTCGCGCGAAGTCAAAAAAGAGCGTTGGGAAAAAATGAATGAACTCATGAAGCAAAAAACTCATAAAAAAAACAAATCATACGAAGGGAGGGTCGTTGAAGTTTTGGTAGAAAGATCTACTCTCGAAAAAGACAATACTTATCTGAATTCCGGCCGCACACCTGACTCAAAAGAAATACAATTTATATCTGATCAAGATTTAACCGGCGAATTTGTAAACATAAAAATAACAGAAGGCCTCGAGTGGCTTCTCCGTGGTGCATTACGATAACTTGGCGCAAGGCTCATACTCCAATAACAGCTTTGATTCTTCGGACTCCCTTTGAGGAGCTTTCTTCTTTTTTGATTTTGAAAGAACCAAGTGATCCTGTATTTGCAGCATGTGGGCCACCGCAGATCTCGACTGAGAAATAGTCTTCTTTTTTTGGTAAACCTTCACTCTCCGCGACACCGGCGTCTAGCATATCAACGATCGCCTGCATACTTGCAGGGTCGGTTGCAGCATCCCCATGTCCCATGAAATAAACTTTTACACGTCCGCCCAGATCTTTGTCGTATTTATCTTCAAATATTCCGGTAGCTCCGATTTTGCGAGCTTGTCCGACAGTCATCTCTACAAATCCAACTTTATAATCTTCTTTGATGGCATCATTTACAAATTTCTCAACTTCAGATTTTTGTTCATCAGTTAATTTGTCATCATGAGAAAAATCAAATCGAAGTCTGTCAGCAGTTATATTTGAACCGCATTGATTTACATGTTCGCCGAGCACTTTGCGAAGTGCCTCGAGCATGAGATGTGTCGCTGTATGAAGTTTTTTGGTTTCCTCTGAGTGATCCGCCAGCCCGCCGGCGAACTTCTGCTCCGCTCCGGCTCTGCTGAGAGCTTGGTGCTCTTCAAATGCAGTGTCAAATCCTTCACGATCAACGCTGATGCCTTTTTCTTTTGCTAATTCTTCTGTCATTTCGATAGGAAATCCATATGTGTCATATAATTTAAACGACTCTTTTCCGGAAATCTCAGTATCACGAATACCAGTGTGCTCAAACTTTTTCTCAATTCTAAAAAGTAATTTTTCAAATTCTTTCTCACCTTTAATTAGTGTTTCTGAAAATTGTTTTTCTTCCCCCATAAGTTCATCTAAAATCTTTTGCCGATTCGTCTCGAGCTCAGTTTTATGTTTACCAAAATCATCGATATATATTGCCGCAATATCTGCACAGAACGCCTTATCGATTCCAAGTTTACTTCCAAATCGTACCGCTCGTCGAATCAGCCTTCTGAGCACATAACCTTGATCTGTATTTGAAGGCACAACACCATCACCAATTATAAATGTAGCAGCCTTTAGATGGTCGGCTACGACACGCAACGCGTGTCTGACCCAGTCTTCACCTCGCTGGCTTGCCTCGACACTCGACATCTCATCAAGAACAGCAAATACCCCTGCAAAAAGCTCAGTGTCATAGACATTGTCCTTGCCTTGCATTACAGCAGTCACGCGCTCAAGCCCCATTCCGGTATCTACATTTTGCTGAGAAAGCGGTTCAAAAGTACCATCTTCTTTTTTGTTGTATTGCATAAAAACATCATTCCAAATCTCCACCCATTTTTCATTGTCCGGATCGAACTTCATTGGTGCGGGTAATTTTCCCCCGTCTTCCTCAACCTCGCCACCAACCCAGTAAAACATCTCGGTATCAGGTCCGCATGGTCCGGTTTGTCCGGCAGGTCCCCACCAGTTATCTTTTTTCGGTAAATACGCAATCCTTCCGTCCCGCACGCCAAGCTCTTTCCAAATTCCTGCTGATTCCTCATCACGTGGACAATCGCTGTCCCCTGCAAACACAGACATTGCTAATCTATCAAGTGGCAAATTCAGCCAATCTTTTCCTGTCAAAAATTCAAAACTCCACGAGATAGCTTCTTTCTTAAAATAATCTCCAAGCGACCAATTCCCAAGCATTTCAAAAAATGTGAGATGAGTCCCATCTCCAACTTCATCGATATCTCCGGTACGGATACATTTTTGACTATCACATAACCTTGTCCCGGATGGATGTTTCTCACCGAGCAAATACGGCACCAAAGGATGCATCCCCGCAGTTGTAAAAAGTACAGTAGGATCATTCTCCGGCATCAGCGACGACGACGGTATTACGCTATGTCTTTTTGATTTAAAAAACTCAAGATACTTCTGTCTAATTTCCGCTGCTTTCATTTTTTTATTAGTTTATATTTAATGCCGTAGTGTCAAACTTTCTCTCTCCCATATTGTATATTGTTGCGAAAGCATTTTCAATGCCACCCTCAAAACCTATGCAATCGTCAAGGGCTGAGCTGAGCATATATACTATGTAATACTTTTAGCGTGAAGTCATTTTAAAATAGAGTTTTCAGCTTGTTCATGCTCGTTTCCGTACTTTTAGCTCTTGACTTGAGATGGTGAGTGTATGCTATACTTTTTTCGTAAAATACATCTTAATTACACTCCCATGAACCAAGTCAAAACAACTTCTCAAACATCCAAAGAACAAATCAACATTCTACATCTCGAATTTCAGACCTGTGGCAAAAATGCGAAAGAATGGATTCAAAAATGTAAAATGCTACTTCCGAAAATTCAAGAGCAAGAAGTGTGGCGCGCGAAGGGATTTACAAATATTTATGAATACGCACGCGTGTTTGCCGGTATGAGCACGTATGCGGTGGATGATGCGCTTTGGATAATGAAAAAACTTGATAACAGAC
>JAUYJN010000009.1 GCA_030700255.1 Candidatus Peregrinibacteria bacterium
GACTATTTTATGAGAGAAATGTGTCTGGGAGTGTTTTTTTTAGCAAGGCATAAAAACCAAATTGTACGGATTATTGTACAATCCCTCCTTCCGGGAAGAGTTTTTGTACAAGATAACGTACAAAATCTGTGCACGTGCACACTTCCACATGATCAAAATTCATTAAATTTGTTTTCGTACGTTTGGATTTTTTAGATTTCAGCATCTACACGCCCTCAAACATACTTTTGATTGCCAAATTTGTTTAAAGAACCGGTTCTCACGAGCCAATTATTTCAAAGCAACTTTTTGACAAGGTGCAGCGGGTAATGGAGCAACGAGGCAAACCACGAAAAGCAAAAGTAAAATTGGCTTTTGCTTTTCGTGGAACATTCAATTGCGGTGAGTGCGGCCGTTCGATCACAGCCGAAAAGAAAATCAAGAAGTCAGGCCGCACTTACACTTATTACCGCTGCACCAAAAAAAATGTTATTTGCCATCAAAAATATCTGGAAGAACAACCACTAATTGCGCAAATCAATGAGCTTTTTCAAAAAGTGGCTTGCCACCTAAAAATTCCATACCAAAAATCCGCGAAAAAATCGCAATATCCTGATTGGCTGGGGATGAGGGATTCGAACCCCCGATCACTGGACCAAAACCAGCTGCCTTACCACTTGGCTAATCCCCAGCATAAAAGTGCTCACAAACTGAGCGTGATAAATTTAGTGAATTTGTATGTGAAAATCAATGAGAAGTGTGCCCGGGCACACTTTTTTTGTACAGGATTGTGTACAAAATCTACCGTCGTGAGCAGAAAACGTACAAAATCTACTGCCAAATTATATAATATTGTGTATATTTGTGTGGATTCGATTTGAAAAAACATAAATAAATGTAAATGATAATAAAACTAATCGTAATAATTATATATTTTATTGTGATTTTGGCTGTTTTTGTGCCGCTTTTTGTAGCGGGGCTTTCGCTTGCGCCATGGGTGCCGGCGCCGGTGGATGTGCCGGATAGAGTGAACAAACTTGCGAAGTTGAAGCCAGGTCAGGTTTTTTATGAAATAGGATGTGGGGATGCGAGAGTTTGTCATTATATAGCGTCCAAAAATCCAAAAGCAAAAGTGATTGGGATTGAGATGGCGCGGACTATGTATTTGTGGAGTCGATTTAAATGTTTTTTGAAGCCGCTTAAAAATCTGACGATTATTCATGCAAATGCGCTCAAAGTGGATCTCAGTGATGCGGATATTGTTTATTTTTATATGGTGGAGCCTGCCATAAACAACAAACTCAAACCAAAACTTTTGAAAGATTTGAAAAAAGGAGCGAGGATAATTTCGTACGCATGCAGGATACTCGAATGGAAAGGAAAGAAGATGTCGGAGCCTGGTAAATCAAGTAAGGCTGTACATGTTTATACGGTGTAATTCTTGGGATTTTCCTATTTGGTTTATCTGGGGAAAGTCGCTATATTTGATTTGTAAAACATAAACACAATATATATATGGACATTATCGATGCACTAAATTGGAGATATGCGGTCAAACAATTTGACTCGACCAAAAAAATACCGGAAGCGGAATTAGAAAAATTACTCGAAGCACTTAGGCTTTCACCTTCTTCGTATGGGCTTCAGCCTTGGAAGTTTCTTGTTATAGAAAATCAAGAGTTAAAAGAGAAACTTAAATCACATTCATATAATCAATCTCAAGTGGCGGATTGTTCGCACTTGGTTGTGCTTTGCCGTGTAAATGATATCAATGAGGCTTATATAGAGAAATATATAAAATCTATCGCAGAGACTAGGGGGCAAAATGTAGAAGAATTAGATGGTTACAAAGGTATGATGGTCGGCGCTCTGCTCGGTCATGAAAAACCATGCTTCCTTCGTAATTGGGCAAATAAGCAAGTATATATAGCTCTTGGCAACTTGCTTACGAGCGCCGCCCTAATGAATATCGACGCATGCCCTATGGAAGGCTTCATGCCGGCTGAATACGATGAAGTACTTGGCCTCAAAGAAAAAGGTCTATCATCCGTGGTGGTTTGCTCGATTGGCTTTAGGAGCCCTGAAGATGAATATGCGAAAGCAAAAAAAGTTAGATTTTCAACTGATGAAATGATAGAAAGGCTCTAAATATTGTTTACCATTGCTTTTTTGGATTTTTATGTTATTTTATAAGTCAAATAACAAACGAAATGAGTACATTTAAAGACCTGGGATTGAATCCTATGATACTGCAAGCATTGGATGAGCTTGGATTTGCAGTCCCAACACCTATACAAAGTAAGGCGATTCCACATTTAATTAATTCAGATAATGATCTGATAGCTTTGGCGCAAACCGGCACCGGTAAGACAGCCGCATTTTCGCTACCTATCGTTCAGCAATTGGATATGGCTGATAGTTCGGTGCAAGCATTGATCCTTTGCCCAACTAGAGAGCTCGCTATACAGATCGCCAGTGATATTAAAACTTTTGTAAAATACTCAAAAGGAGTTTCGGTAGTCCCTGTATTTGGTGGAGAGAGTGTTGATAAACAAATTCGAAGCCTTAAGCAAAGACCTCAAATCGTTGTTGGTACTCCGGGTCGTGTAAATGATATGATTAGAAGACGTATATTAAAGGTGGAGTCACTTAAGTGGCTCGTATTGGATGAGGCTGATGAGATGTTAAATATGGGTTTCAAAGAAGAATTGGATCAGATCTTGGAAACTATGCCGGAAGGTAAACAGGCACTGCTTTTTTCTGCGACTATGAATAATCAAATACGTAGAATAGCTAGCAATTACATGAGAAAACCTGAGGAAATAACAATAGGAGAAAAAAACACCGGAACAGCAAATGTTGCGCATTTTTATTATGTAGTTCATGAAAAAGATCGTTATCAAGCGCTTAGGCGTATTGCAGACTTGAATCCTGATATTCATGCGCTTGTTTTTTGTAGAACTAGGAGAGAAACACAGCAAGTTGCAGATAAATTGATTCAAGATCATTATTCCGCTGAAGCGATTCATGGAGATATTTCTCAAGATCAGAGAAACCATGTTATGAACAGATTCCGTGAAAAGAAAATTCAGCTCCTTGTTGCGACAGATGTTGCTGCGAGAGGTATTGATGTAAGTGGTATTACTCATGTGATCAATTACAACCTTCCTGATGGTGACGAAGCGTACGTTCATCGCAGCGGCCGTACCGGCCGCGCTCATAACCTTGGGATTTCTTTGGTTATTGTAAACATGCGTGAGAAATACAAGATACGAGATTTAGAAAGAAAAATCGGTAGATCTTTTGAAAAAGGTAAAATCCCTACAGGTGAAGATGTTTGTGAAAGACAGTTATTTAGCTTGATAGATAAACTTTGCAAGGTTGAAGTCGATGAAAGCCAGATTGATAAATACACGGATGTAATAAATAAAAAATTCGAACATTTGGATCGTGAAGCATTGATAAAGAAATTTGTTTCCGTTGAGTTCAATAGATTCTTGGAGCATTACAAAGGTTCAGCTGATTTGAATTCAAATGCGATTGAAGGTCAATCAAGACAACTTGATAAACCATCTATCTTATTTGCACGTTTTCAGATAAATGTAGGTCGTAATGTAGGTTTGACTGTGAAGGACTTGTTGGAATTTATAAATTCGGAGCCGGACCTCAAAAAAGCTGATATAGGAAATATAGAATTGAAAAATCAATTTGCATTATTTGAAGTAGATGAAAAATATAAAGATATGGTTATCCACTGTTTCAATGACGCTGAGATAGCTGGTGTTCGTGTGAAAATCTCATGTGAAGCCACTGGAGTTTATTCTTCTCGCGAAGTAAGTGGTGGAGGCGGAGGTCGAGGAGGCCGTGGCGGAAGTGGAGGTTACAGAGGTGGAGGCGGAGGAGGCTACAAAGGCGGAGGTCGTGGTGGTGATAATCGAGGCCGAGGCGGAAGCGGTGGCTACAGAGGTAGCAGTGGAGGCCGAGGCGGTGATAGTCGAGGCGGTCGAGGGGGTGAAAACCGAGGCAGCGGCAGCCAAACAAAACGAAAGCGTTTCTGATCTATTGTTTAATCCAATCAGCTACGCTAAACTCGCGTGGATTTTATTTTAAATAAACTTTTTTATGGATATATATAATGTTGCAATTGTGGCCCATGTGGATCACGGGAAAACGACTCTAGTAGATGCGTTGCTAAAAGCTAGTGAGAGTTTTGATGTTCACAGAGGTATTGAAGAGAGGGCGATGGATAGTAACGATCAAGAAAAAGAGCGTGGAATCACGATTTATGCGAAAAATGCAGCAATTACATACAAAGGACATAAATTAAATATCGTAGATACTCCCGGCCATGCGGATTTCGGTTCAGAAGTAGAACGTGTTCTGCGAACTGTAGATGCGGTGATATTGGTTGTAGATGCTTTTGAAGGACCTATGCCACAAACCAAGTTTGTACTCAAGAAGTCTCTTGAGCTTGGCCACAAAGTTCTAGTTGTTATAAACAAAATCGACAAACCAATGGCTCGCCCGGATGAAGTTGTAGACCTAACATTTGATCTATTTGCAACACTCGGTGCTACAGATGCACAGCTGGATTTCCCTTATATATATGCGATCGCAAAACAAGGAATTGCACTCAAAAAACTTGATGATGAACGCAAAGATATAACTCCATTGATTGATTTTATTCTTGAAAACGTAAAACCGGCAGAATCTAATATAGATGCGACTTTCCGTATGCAGCCGGTAACTTTGAAATACGATAACTTCCTAGGAAGAATCGCAATCGGACGTGTGTACGAAGGAGTCCTAAAAGTGAACGAACAAATTACAATTATAAAAGCAGATGGTTCAAAATACACAGGCCGAGCTTCAAAACTTTTTGCATTCGAAGGAATGGAAAAATACGAAATCGAAGAAGCGATAGCTGGGGATATGATAGCAATTGCCGGACTTCCTGAGATTTATGTAGGAGAAACAATCACAACAGACCCGAACGCAGAGCCACTTCCGGCGATCAAAGTTGATCCACCATCCCTAGCAATTGAATTCATGGTAAATGATTCTCCTTTCGCAGGCAGAGAAGGTAAATTTGTGACTAGCAGACATATCAAAGATCGTCTCGAAAAAGAACTCGAAACAAACGTAGGTTTACAGATCGAACCTGTAGCAAATAGCGATGCTATCAAAGTATATGGTCGTGGAGAGATGCATATTGCAGTATTGATTGAATCTATGAGACGTGAAGGTTTTGAGCTACAAATTTCTCAGCCGGAAGTAATCATGCAAGAAATTGACGGACAAAGATGCGAACCTATAGAAATGGCAGTTATCAATGTGCCGGATGCTATGGCAGGTGCTGTTATAGAAGCTCTCAGCAAAAGAAGAGGGATTATGCAAAACATGAAATCAGAAAATGGAAATACGATGCTCGAATTCGAAGTCCCAACACGTGGACTTCTCGGGTTCCGCGGAGTTTTCCTACTTATCACAAGAGGTGAGGGGACTCTTTATCATTCATTTGATCGTTTCGCTCCACACATGGGTGTTATAGAAAAACGCCAAGTCGGTTCTATGATCTCCGGTGAAACAGGCCCAACTATGGCATATTCACTTTGGAAACTCCAAGAACGTGGCCCACTTTTTGTCGGCCCGGCAACTCAAATTTATGAAGGTATGGTTATCGGCGAACATAATCAAGGTACTGACCTGGTCGTAAACGCCCTAAAAAACAAGAAACTCACAAACGTCCGCTCAAGCGGCGCAGACGAAGCTCTCAACCTAACACCTATCAACCCGATGACTCTCGAAAAAGCTATCGAATACATCAAAGACGACGAATACGTTGAAATCACTCCACAAAGCATCAGACTCCGAAAGAGATTCTTAAAGGAACATGAAAGAAAAAAATCAGGTAAGTAAAGTTCGCTTTTCACGAATCATTTGATTTTTCCTCATCCATAATTCAATGAGTTTTTCTTGAAAATATTCTAGATCAGGAGTTTCTCCAAACAGATCTTCTCTGCTGATTTCTTGTACATCGAAATGTAAATTCCCTCCGAACGCATGAGTAACAGTAGGTTCGACAATTGTACAATCAAAGAATCTTACATCAGTTTCTGCGGCTTGTCCGAAATCCCAAAGACCACCACTATGTGGAAAGCATGTTTCGGTCAGCCACTCCGGTATATTAAGATCAGGTTTCCTTACACTCCATTTCTCTTGAGCTTTTTTGATTCTAGATGGGTATGGCCTATGGGCGTCCGGGAATATAATCCCACTACTGCCTTCTGTCAGAGCCTCTTTCGCTAGGGTGCGTATTATTTGCGATGAAGCCTCTCTGTCACCTTTTCCCCTTGGGATAAAAACTCCTTTACCGGTTCTTTGCATAAGGTCTCCAAGAAAATATCTGATTATAGGGTTTTTTATAATATCATCCTTTCCAATTGCAAAAGTATTGTATGCAAAATTTTGACTCATGAAGCATGACCATACCCAAATAGTTGTAAGGGTAGGGTGGTTACATATATATATAATTTTATCTTTTTGTGAATCAACTTCCGGTAGATCTTCATTGTGTGTAATGGTTCGACCTAAGTTATCAGACGCTAGGGCACTCATCAATTCGAAAAAATCACGCTCAAATCCCCTGAAGACTTCTTTGTTATTTGGAGATTCCCTTTCAAGACGTTTTGCGACCTCCTTAAACTCCAATAACTCACCAACGGCCCGTCTTATGACATCAAGCCAATTTATATATTCAAACATTGGTGGTCTCTTGATTAGACCTTCCTCCGATGATTGCGGTTCAGATGATAACTGCATATTTGTAAATACAAGATTTACAAATATCATAAATAACTTATGGAATCAATTGTTATGTTTGAGTGCCTAGAATCATCATTTGATTATCGAACGTGCGTTCTAATTCATCATAACTTGAAATAATCAGATCTGCTTTATTCAACTGCTCCCTTGTATTTGTGTTGTTTTTAATTGCGACACAAAAAAGCCCCGCACCCTTTGCGGAAGTGATGCCGGTTTCAGTATCTTCAAATGCCACGCCATATTCTGCGGTTATACCAAGTTGTTTGAGTGCTTTTTTATAAGGGTAGGGGTGCGGTTTTTGAAATTCCACGGTGTCTTCGTAACCGATGCAAAATTGGAAAAAATCTCTCAGACCGAGAATCGACAATGAATTTTCAAGCGTATGATGTGACGCCCCGCTGACGATGACGCATGGCACTTCATGAGCTTTCGCCTGTTGTAAGAGCATGACCAGTCCGGGTGTGGCATCCAGTTCCTTTCGCGCAATCGTATCATAGTATTCGTGTTTTTTTCTATACAACTCATTCTCATTGCAGGCAATACCTTGTTCTCTCAAAACCTGATCCGGCCTCTTATACTCAACGACGCATTCATCGAAATACAGCTGTTTTGAAAAATCAAAATCGTATAGTTCCTTGCACACTTTCTCATACGCCTTTTGATGCAACATTGTACTGTCATACATGGTTCCATCGGCATCAAAGAGCAGTGCTTTGAAAGATTTCTTTTTCATGTCACGCAGTATAGCATATGAGATTGAATCATCTAACCATTTTCAGATAGCACTCTTTGCATAGGATTATCCAATCAATACATGGTTTTATGTTCAAACCATTGATACATTGAATAGCTTCTTTTTGACTTTTGAATATACGAAAATGAATACCCTCATCTATATACACGTTCTTAAGATGATAGATAATGTTACTCTTAAGAGTAACATTATCAGTATTTTTCACTTTTTTTACAGAACAAGGGGGTATAAATGTAACCGCCTTCTCATGGAGTGCATTCAGACACAATCCATTTCTTGGATTAGTTCGAATGTCTTCGCGTTTACTCCATGGAATTATATGGCTTGCAATAAGTAGTTCGCTCGCCTTCGGTGTGATCCCACCTCCAGTACCTAACTGGATATACTGAGCCGTTTTTCGTTGTTTCCCAGACCTTTTTATGCTATCTTATTTCTCCAAAAAACAACCCTCGCTATTCGAAAAATGGTGGAGCTTTAGAAAACAAAACTGGACAAATTGAGGATTTCCTTTAGAATGAAGTCTCATTTTAATAGATTGAATTGATTATATATGAAATTTTTAGATAACCTTCTAGACTGGTTGGACCCACCCAGCCCTAAAACTGGCAAAAAAAGTCTGTCGCCACCCGCCCTAAACGTAGAGGTTATTGCAAACTTTAGATCAAAATATACCGATATTTTCAAAGTTTTTGAGAATGGGGGGGGGCAAGTAGTTGACGCTGAAGTTGTCAGAGCTATGGCATCAATTAATGCCCTCGATGGGCGGCTTTTGAAGAGCACTGAAGAGCTAAAGGAAAGATGTTTCCCGAAGATATACGAAAAGATTGTCACGGCATTGAAAGTTATTGAAAAGACTGAGGCTGATATCATACGGAATAGGAAAGAAATGAAAATAAGCTCTTATGCTGACTACAAAAAAAGTTATCTCACTATAATAGACATGGAGAAAGAACGTGTGGTTCTTTTGCGAAAATTAATACTCTACTTCGCTTCAAACATATATGCGCTCGATGCGGTTCACAAAGAAGCTACACGAATGCAAGGGCTGATGAAAGAGAAAAGAACGCAAGTGGATGACCGAATGCGAGGTAAACACACTCTTCTGGCAGCTATAGAAAGGTCCAGAAAGCTTGACGAAGAGGCTTTTAAAATAGTGGCGTATGCAAGGTCTTTAGAATCTGAGATGGATGCTATAGCCCCAGAACTCATAGGGATAATTAATGCTCTTTCAGCACAGATCACAGAGACACTTGATTTCAATGAAATATTTTACAGCAGAGTCGATGAACTTGATGAAGTGGCTGACTTGGTTAATATTTTGGAGGCTAACGCCGAAGATGTTACAATAATAAAATTAATTGGGGGCAAGATAGCTGGATTGTTGAAAGGTGTGGAGGGAACAACTGAATTAGAAAAAATAGATCACTTAGTTATTGCAGGCGGAAAAAAAATAACAAAGAAGGTTGTTGACTCCCATGTAAAAAAAGTAAAAAGTATTGTCGAGCCTGATCAGTAAGTTCGATAGCATATTCACATAACAATTATCAACTATGGTAAAAGGACCCGATGGCAAAGAGTATGTTGAAGTACTTGTTCCGGTAGATACGGAAGAAGGCCAAGTTGCGCTTGCAGAGCAGGAGTTACGAGAAAAACTCGCTAATGTTGAGCGAGAAATAAAAATAAACGACCTTGAAACCAAGGCTGGTTGCGCAGGTATGCTTGGAGGCTTTTACGCTAAATCTTTGGAGAAGACTTACCCGACTCCGGATCCAGGGGAGGCGAACAAAGCGAAAAAGAGAGCTGCCGTAGCGCAAGATTTAGGCTGTCTTCTTTTTTTGTACTCTACTATTATAGGTCATACTCTTTGGTTTCGAAAGAGAAAGCTTGAGAAGGAAATTGCAGGTGAAAGGACGGAACTTATAACGAAAGATGAAGCGGATGCGATCATCGGAACCACCAGGGATCTCATTGCGCAGTTTGCGCAAGAAGGGGGCTCTTCTTCCATTGGTGAGCGATTTGACAATACAATAGAGGGGGTCGGTAGGAAAAGAGGAGTTGAAAAAATGTTGCCGGAAGATGAGATAAAGGCGGATATAGAGCTCCTTAGATACAGGGTGAAGATGGCTTTATTCGCTGCAGGTATCGCAAGCGCCGCTCTTATTGGTTTGATCCTCACGAGCCTTTTAAGTTCGTGTAATAGTTACGGAGACGATCAAGGTGATGAAGATGTGGAGCTATATGAAAATATAAATTCCGAGGATGAGAATTATGCAAATCGACAGTGAAAATTTACCAAAAAATTCGCAATTGGCCAAAATTTATACAACTACCATAAGCGGGGTTGGAAGACTGGTTTTTCTTATTTTTCCGAGTTGGCTGGGGCGGAGGGATTCGAACCCCCGATACCGGTACCAGAAACCGGTGCCTTACCACTTGGCGACGCCCCAACATTTTTGTAGCGAGGGCATTCTACTTATTTCCTATGATTTCAGCAACCAATTTGTCGTTTTGGAAATCACTGTACCAAGCAATCAGCTTGTTGGCATAGGCCTTTGCTTCAGTTGCATCGCCGAGCAAGTTTAGAGTTTTCATCATCAGGTAATTTGCAGGGATAGAGGAGGGTTGTTTCGCAAGTATGAAGTCCAGTTGAGTTTTGGCATCCGATAATTTGCCGAGTTCTATATTTGTGATTGCTAGGTTGATTCGAATATTTATATTTTCAGGTGAAATCTGAACCATCCTTGTATTGTATGTGAGTGCAGTTTTTAAATCTTTAAATTCATTTCCATATTCACCCATATATATTAGCGCTAGAGCATTGTTTGCTTCAAAATTATTTGGTTCGAGCTTGATTGCATTATTCAAAGCGATAATTGCTTTTTTTACATTAATATATTCTCCAAGAAGAGCTATTTTAGCTTCTGCAACATTAAAAAAAACACTCTTAGGTGAGTTATTCTGTATTATTCTGTAAGTTCTTGTTGCATTCGTTGAATCATGAAGTGCTTCATAAGCCAGTGCGAGATTCATAAATATAGTTGTGGAATTTTGTTCTTCAAAACCTCCAAGTGCTAGAGCTTCGTTATATAATGCGACTGCATTTTCAAAATCCCCATTGTTGTATGCTCTAACAGCTTTTTCAGCGCGGACCTTTGCATTACTTTTAGTATCTTCTTCGCTCCAAGTTGATTTCAATTGAGCGATTTTTGCATAGTCGGCATCAGTTAAAACAAATACTTGTTCGGTTGGATTGCCGTCTGCATCAAAAACGCTTGTATGTAGACTATCAGTGGAAATTATGTTTGCAGTTAGTATACTCAGCCAGCCGATGGATAATATTCCGACAATGTACTTGAAACCTTTATGATATTTAATATGATGCATGTGTCTTCTAAATTACTTCGTCTAATATATTACTTGAGGAGTGATTGCAAAAGCAACCTTTCTCTGGAATAATCACGTTATGAAATCAAAACTTGAATACATGTCGCACAAAACATCTCAAGGTATATTCGTTGGTTTCCTTTCACTATTTGTTTTTATAGTTGTCACTGTCGGCGTAAATTTTTTTACGCAAGGAGCGGTTCTTGAGTACTTAGCGAAGTTTGATAAAAACAGCGTGGCAATCGACACAAATCTAAAATCTTTTTCAGTTGGTATGGCGGCCCCGGTGACCTCGCTTGACCCTTTGAATTTCGAATTTCAAAACAGACTTATTTTGAACAATTCATACGAAGGCTTGGTTGCACTTGATTCGAGTTTGCAGGTCAAGCAAGCTCTTGCTGTAACATTCGGACAGGTAGATGAAACGACTTGGGAATTTCGAATTCGTGAAGGTGTAAAATTCCACAATGGTTCAGAGCTCTCAGCAAATGACGTTATTCAAAGTTTCCGTAGCGCTATGGAGGACAGTTCATCGCAACTTAAATCAATACTTGCAAATATAGATGATATCACTGCAGGTGGAGGGAAAATTCAGATCAAGACAAAGAAGCCGGATCCAACTTTTATCAACAAACTTGCTACAGTTTATATTTATAAGGATTTTGATAATGGTGAGAGATATGGGACCGGCCCATACGTATTATCGCAGGAAAAAAAACCTTCAAATACTTTTGATGGGAGTAGAGTATTGCTTGAGAGATTTGATGATTATTGGGGTAGGGAGCCGAGCGTTAGCGAGGCTACTTTTGTTTATGTTCAGAATAAAGATGAACGTATGAAATTGTTTAAAGATGGAAAGATCGATGTTTTGAGAAATGTCCCATATAATTTATTGGAAAGTATAAAAAAGATGGATGCTGTCATTATGGAGCAGCCAAGTCTTGAGGTGACTTTTCTTGGATTCGGATTTAAATCTACCGAAGTTTTTAAGGATCCAAGTGTTGTGAATATGATTATAAAATCCATCAATCGTGATGAGCTAATTAATGCTTTTGGATCGGCGGTACATACGGCAAACCAATTTGTTTCAAATGGAGTTGTTGGTTATGTGCCGGGGCTTACAAGTGAGGATATTGAAGAAGAAATTCCTGCGAATTTCACATTGCCTGAAAATACAGATCTTACATTGGATTTTGCAAATGGTCAGAATGAAATTGCAAAGCGTATTCAGAGTAATATGAAAAAACTTGGATTTAATATTACTCTAAATCAGGTTGGCGGTGAGGAATTTATAAATATGTTACATAGTGGTAAATCAGATATGTATTTGCTTGGTTGGAAATCTGAATTCGGAGATGCTATAGATTTTTATAAAGTTATGGCGCATTCAAGAGAAGGTCATCTTGGCGAATTCAATGCCGGTAATTATTCGAATCCTGAAGTAGATGAACTTATAGCGGAGTCCGATAATACGTGGAATCCACTAGAGCGTGTGAAAATTCTACAAAAAATAATGAAGATAATTCTCATAGATAATCCACTTGGTATGCCAATACTTGAAACAGAAATAATTTATGCCGTCAAAAAAGGCATAAACTTCGTCCCACGCATCGACGGCTACATCTACTTAAATGAGCTTAGGTAGTTAAAGCATTGCGAGTCCAAAATGACACTCTTACGCATATTGTCAAGCCGTAGATGGTCTGTTGGGGGGGTAGAGCCTTAATAAATTGGCGTTTTTCTGCTAAAATAGTATGAATAATTATACATTTTTCAGATGGATAAAACGCAAGAAAAACAGGAGGCGGAGATGATAGAAGATATAGCCGAGCAGGTTGCTGAGGTTGTACCGATGGATGATGCTGATAGCGGTGATTTTAAGATTCATTACTCAATTCGTTCGAAGTTGATTGCTGTGGTTAGTATTCTTGTAATTATACTGATGGTTTCGACCGCTGGATTTTTGCTAAATCAGAAGAAAAAAGAGCTTACTCGTGATATCTATGTGAATTCTAGGAGTTTTGCAGAATTGACGGCCGATGACATTACGAGTGTGTATGAGACATACTTAGCTGAAAATGGGTTTATTCAATTCAATAGAATAATTCAGAGCTTATTTAGAAAATCGGAAGATGTTTCACGTATTACGCTTGTGCGTTTCAATGGAGAGGTTTTGTATGATTCTGAAACTGATAAATTACAGCAGTATAGTGGTGAGATGAGATCTGTTTCCGGCGATAATCAGCTTTTAGAACGAGTGCAGGCACCTTTTCCTTCTATAAATGTAGCCGGGGTTGGTCGCATCGTTTATTTAGAGAAAGATCCGCTTGGGCAGACATTTGAGGTAAATCTAAATGGTAAAAAAATAGAGCCGATTATTGATACGGATAGAGTTGCTACAATAGTTCATCCTGTAGCTCAAAAATACGCGGTACTTTATCAAGTGAGTTATGATCAGCTAGACCAACGCATAGCAAAAACTATGCGACAAATTGGGTTACTTCTAGCCGGAGCGATTGCATTTGGTGTACTGCTTGCTATAGCTATAGGCGCGAAGATAGCAAATCCTATTCGTGGACTTACCGCTGGGGCTGCAGAGATAGCACAGGGGCATTTTGATTATCGTGTAGATATTCATTCAAAAGATGAACTTGGACTTTTATCAAATTCATTTAATCAAATGGCACGGGATTTGAAAGAAAGTACAAAGGCTTTGATCTATAAGGAGAGAGTCGCAAAGGAACTTGAGATCGCAAAAGAAATTCAAGAGTCGATAATCCCAAAGAATATTCCGGTTATAGATGGGCTTGATATATCTGCCAGCGTTGAGCCGGCGGCTGAGATAGGGGGGGATTGTTATGATTTCATAAAGATTGATGATACAAATACGGTTATATATTTGGGAGATGTGACAGGGCATGGAGTCCCTGCGGGACTCCTCGTATCCGTTGCAAATGCACTAATTTATGCATTTAGAAGCCTTGGTAATATTTTTGATATCTTGGTTAATGTGAATGCGATTTTGCAAGCAAAATCGCAACCTAACATGTTTATCACTATGGCGATGCTCAATTGGAATCAAGCTCTGCAAAAAATGGAATACATATCTGCCGGACATGAGAAAATTCTTCATTACAATGCGGCTTCATCGCAAGTAACCGAGCTTGATAGTGGCGGAATCGCACTTGGTATGATTCCGGATTGCTCTAAATTGTTGAAAAAAACTCCTATCAATATGGTCGCCGGGGACATGATTGTTTTATACAGCGATGGTATTCCGGAGGCATGGGGTGCAAAAAAACAACAATACGGAATGGGCAGATTTAGAAGGGTTCTGCTGGATGCGGTCAAAGGTCATGCACAAGTTGTAGGTACGGCAGTTACAGCACAAACTATAAGGGAGGATATATTAAAAGACCTCCACGAATTCATGGGTGCAACCCCACAAGCCGATGACATTACCATCATGGTCATAAAAAAACTTTAAGAAGATATTAAAAAAAATCTCTTAGCTTTTTAATAATTTTTTAAGTTTGAAGTGTAATATCCCACTTATGGAAAAAGAATTGGAGAGATAGGAATAGGCGTTTGAAATTCTTACCTTGTGCTATTGAGTTAATGATCTATTCTAATATCGAACCAAATGTAAAATTTAATCCTAAAGCATTTGGGGAGAAATTATACAGATTCGCTGGCGTTACTCCGTACAATGAAATTTTTTACGTTCAAGTAAGGGAGAATGTAAAAAATAAGCAAAAGAACCTTGTGTCTATATTTCCAGAACAAAAATAGTCCTCCGGCCAAGTGTGGTATATGAACCACAGCAGAAGGACTGAATATATACTAATAAAATTCGTCTGGAAAATCAAATAAATAAATAATATCCTCTGTTGGAATTATAATAATTTTACAAAATGCTCAATTCTGCTTTTATCTGTCCGCACGCTCCAGTGATGATACCTTCTATTGGCTCAAAAGGTGGTATTCAAGGTATGCAACAAACGATCAATCATGTGCTTGCAAATTGCATTGAAATTGCGAAGTCTGAACCGGACATCGTTGTGATTATGAGTCAGCGCGCTTACATAGTGCCAAATGCTATCTCAGTTCAATTGCCGGAAGAAGAAGAGCTCTTTGGATCTATGGCGGATTTTGGCGAGGAGGATTGCGTTGGCGTGAAATCTGATAATGATCTTGGTATGAGAATTTTAAATACAGCACATCAAGAAGATTTAAAAGTGCTTGGTCAAAACAACAACAGTCTTGATTATGGGATGGTGATACCTTTGTATTATCTTCAAAAAGCTTGCCAAAAGAAATTCAAAGTCGTGGCTCTTGCAATGTCGCTCGAATCAAAGAAAAATCATTTTGAATTTGGAAAAGTACTTAGTAGCGTGTTTGCGGAATCAAAAGAAAATATAGTATTTATAGCGGCGAGTGAACTTTCTCACACGGTAACAAAAGAAGCTTTGCAGGGCTACATGCCGGATGCCAAAGATTTCGATGCCCATGCCGTAAAATATCTTAAAGCAGGAATGGTAGAAAATTTCTTACTTATGGATTCATTTGATGAAGATGAATTCTTCTGTCATGGGTTACGGCCTATCGCGACGTTGCTCGGCGCAATAGACCGCTCCCACTTAAAACTTAATGACATTTCATACGAAGCTCCATACGGAGTAGGGTACTTAACTGCACTTTACAATCCGGGGTAATATGGCGCAAACGTGTAACCAAAAGGCTTTACACGCATTATAACTAATGAGGGAATTTTTTTATTATCTAATTTATTCAAATGAAAAAGATGCTCAAATGGCTATCAATACCATTTATTATTTTATTGATTTCAACTCAGGTGGTATATGCCGATCAAACACCTGCAAGTGGTGACAAGCTTTTTATGGATGTGTCATCAAATGACCCAAGTAAAGATGGTATCACCTACCTAAAAGAGCACGGAGTGTTGCATGGGTACAGTGATGGTACGTTCAAATCAACTAGCAAAATAAATCGTGCAGAATTTATAAAAATCGTAATCGCCTCACTTGATGGTTTTAATCCAGGTCAAGAAAATGGCAAAAATTGTTTCTCTGACGTGAAAGATGAATGGTTTGCAGAGTATGTATGTTATGCAAAAGAGAATGGAATTATTAGCGGATATAGTGATGGCACATTTCGTCCTGCAAATAACATAAACTTTGCAGAGGCGAGTAAGATCATGGTGAATGCATTTGATATGGATGTGGCTAACGTAAGCGGCAGTGATCCATGGTATAGAGCTTTCGTAGAACCACTTGCTGCAAATAATGCAATACCAGAGTCAATTTCAGATTTTGATAAATTCATTGCACGTGGAGAAATGGCAGAAGTGGTATATAGGATAAAAGATGAGGTGAAAGAAAAAAACTCGCTCGATTATTTTGATTTAGAGGCAATACCTGTAAGTGGTCAGTCCTGTGCGGCGCTTGGTAAGTTGTTCGAGGGGTCGAAAAACGCATATTATTATGGTGATGTCGCAGAGGAAGCTGTAATGGATTTCTCCGATGACTCATCGGTTACTGCAGCGCCTCAGGCGGTATCAAACAGGCAAGAATCTGGTTCCTCAGATGAATATTCAGAGACCAATGTGCAAGTACAAGGCGTAGATGAAGCAGACATTGTAAAAAATGATGGTGAATATATCTATATGGTTTCACAAAAAGATATTCGAATTGTGAAGGCGTATCCAGCAGATCAGATGTCAGAGATTTCGAAAGTTACATTGGATAATGAAAACTTTAATCCGTCAGAAATTTATGTCGATGGTGACACATTAGTTGTAATTGGTAGTGAATGGTCTTACCGGGCATATGATGGGGGGCCGGCGAGACTTATGTGGTACCCTGAATTTCATAGCAATCGGACGATTGTATTGATCTATAACATTAGTGATCGTACAAATCCACGAATAACTCGTAAGCTCACATTTGATGGTAGTGCGTCACATTCTCGCAGAGTAGACGATACTATGTACCTTGTTTTAAATAAATCAATATACGCGTATTATAACATGCCAGAAACAGTCGAAGCAGAGGGGCTTCTGCCACGTTTTAGTGACTCAAAAGAAGCAGGTACAGAGAAGTTTCTTACAGAATGTGAAGACATTATGTATTTCCCACGTACGCAGGATTTGAACTACGTGATGGCTGTGGCAATTCCCCTCAAGAGTAATCAGGAGATAACGACAGAAGTGATGCTTGGAAATAGTGAAAATATATATGCATCTCAGGATAACCTTTATATAGCATCTACAAATTACAATAGTGGAAGTTATTATTACGATTGGAGTAACGCAAAAACAATGGTCTACAAATATGCATTGGCTCCAAATAATATAGAATATAAATCACGAGGCAAGGTTCCAGGGACAATTCTCAACCAGTTTAGCATGGATGAATCAAAAGGTTTCTTCCGTATAGCAACGACCAAAGGGGATATGTGGGGGGAAGGTGGGAATATTTCAAAAAATAATCTTTATGTATTGAATGCCGATATGAATATAGTAGGTGACATAGAAGATATAGCTCCAGGTGAAAAAATCTATTCTACCAGATTCATGGGGGACCGTGGGTATATGGTTACTTTCAAGAATGTAGATCCATTGTTCGCATTTGACCTTTCTGATCCTTACAATCCAAAAATTTTAGGAAAACTAAAAATCCCAGGATACAGTGATTACCTTCACCCATATGATGAAAATCATATTATTGGATTCGGTAAGGATGCAGTTGAAGTAACTGGAGAGGATAAGCTTCGTAGGGGTGATAATTTCGCATGGTACCAAGGTATGAAAATTGCTTTATTTGATGTGACTGATCCAGCTAACCCAACGCAGATGTTTACAGAGCTCATAGGGGATCGAGGGACTCAAAGCGATGTGTTGTATGACCACAAGGCACTTCTCTTCGACAAAGAAAAGAATCTCCTCGCATTCCCAGTGCAAGTGGCAGAAGTACCAGGTGGGCAAACCTCAGCAAATCCAGACGCATATGGTACGACGGTTTTCGATGGTGCATATGTATATAGTTTGGACCTTGAGAATGGATTTAAGCTCCGAGGTAAAATCAGTCATTATTCAGACGATGATGAGGCTTATTTGAAGCAAGGTTCATATTGGTATGGTGATGCTCTCAAGGACATCAAACGTATCCTCTATATAGGCGCAAATCTCTACACAGTTGCAGATGGAGGTATCAAGGCAAGTGACATCAATACAATCATAGAAAAAAACTACCTAGAACTAACCCCATCATTCGAATACGACGATCAGATATATAATGAAGATGGAGTGGAGCCAGTAACTCCAGGCGGAGTAATTCGCAATTTGTTTCGGTAAGCGATTAATCATCTAATACAAAAAGCCCCGCCGTAGGCGGGGCTTTTTATTATAAAAACATTTTGTTTATTCTTACTGAGTCTCATCAATCCATCCTTCAAGCTCATTTGTATCAAGATCTTCTATTTCTCCAAATATATCATCTACAACCTCTTCTTCAAGAGCAGATTCTCCTAGTAGTTCAGCTGCGATTGTCATCATCTTTGCAACCTCTGCACGGTTGGTCTCTGCATTAGGACGGAATGTTCCATCGTCAAATCCTTTTACTATACCAAGCTTAAATGCTTTGCGGATAAATTTATCTTTTGTATCTGGGAATGCGTCAGGAAGACCTGCTTCTGCAGTAGGGTCAACCCCATACGCACGAAGGATCGCTTCGATTACTTCTGCTCTCAGAGCTGGACGATCTGGATTATCTACTGCTGGAAGAAGATTAAAATCCTCTGCATGTTTAAGATAAAACTTAGCCCAGTGTTTTTTGTATTTTGCTCTAAGCTGATTTTCACTTACATCGCTATCTACCTCATGTTCAGCAGATTCTGAAACAACCTTTGCAGTTTCTGCGATAGTTACTGGGTTTGCACCACCAAAAGTTCCATCAGCATAACCTGTAAATACACCTCTATCAAAAAGTCCGCTTAAGTATTTTGTATACCATAGGCCATCATCATTTGTATCGATGTCTTCATATAGAGATGCTCCAATTCTAAATTGCATCTGCGCATTGTTACCATCGGATTCGTTTTTATTGAGTGCACGCATATTATCAACTATCATGCTTTTTTCCGCTCTGTAACCAGTACCTTTTACAAAAACTTTTTGATCGATGAATTTAGAATAATCCTTGTCTTGCAAATCAAGTTTTACAAACATTTCCCCATGTTGATTTACCAATATGTTGTATCCGTCTTTTGATTTGAAAATCCCACGAAGTGTAACTACTTTACCATTTAAAGTAGCATCTGATTGTTTATCTATTTTTACAGGATTCACATGTGTGAATCCAACTCTTCGCTCTAATTCTTCAACATCATCGTCAGACTTGTGAAGAAGTGCACGTTTTCTTAAGTCATTTTTTAGAGCCTCCATATCAGATGGACTAACTGGGCCTTCTTCTTTTAGCTTTTCTGCGAGCTCTCTTTTGAGTAAACCTCTTAGATTGTCATCTGCCTCATCATGATTTGAATTTATTAGCATTGGCATTATTCTCTTCTTGAAATCATGCCTTACTTCTCTGTGATCACCATCAGAATCATATAGAGTAGGGGTCACGTCATCTTCGAAATCAGAAGGAGGTCTAGAAAGAACCTCTCCTTCTGGGAGGTCGTCAGCATTCATATATACTTCCATTATAGAATCGTCGACATGTGAATCTTCACCATCCCCAGTGTCATCACCATCATCATTTGAGTCATCATTGGCAGCCAAAGCATCTAGTATGAGTTGGAGGTTATCACATGTGCCACCGGCAACATTTGCCATAACTTCAACAAAAAAGTTACCTTCGTCTCCGATATTAACTAAATCGTTGTTGGTCATGTATCTATTAACTGATGTACGCCAAGTGGCTCTGTCCGATGAATTTAGAAATTCGAACTTGTGAGTATCTCCATCACACTGTTCGAGCATGATATAGAATTCTCCGGTGTCACCTTCATCTACGAAGTTTGTTATGTGACCAAAGTAGCTATAGCTATTGCTTGCAAAAGCGTGCACGGCAAAAGTACCTATAGACAGCGCTCCTACTAGCATCGCAACAAGAAGTTTTTTCCTCATAAAATATGGGGTTAAGTAATATACGAAATAATTATGATTCAATCATCGTATTATATAATGCCCTATATTTAAAAATGTTACAAAAAAACAGCGTATAAGTTTGTAGCCTAGACGCTGTTTTGTGGTTTTAAGTCTTTATTTTACCAGTGCAGTCAGACAGTTATTGTTCTCATTTTTTTCTTGTACTTTGTTACTTTCATCTATACATACTTTTACTTGATGAGCACCTATAGTTTCATATATTGGTAATACAGATTCACCACCTTTGCTTAAGAAACTTAAATCAGAGAAATTAGTCCACATTGAAGGTTTTTTCGCTTTACCTTCTAAGTAAAAAGTTATTGCTCCTGCAGTGCTTTGATTATTGTAATCCGATCCCTTGTTTACAACTCTTGCATATATAACATTATCATCACCCTTGTAGACTTCTTCAATTACGAAATCTGGTTTATTCTGAGGTTGATTCATTGTTGGCATTTCCATATTCCTTCTTCTATACTTAACTACTCCATCGTTTTGGACTTTCCCAGTTCTCACATAACGAGAAGGATTTACATCACTTACTGTACGTGTTAGGCAGTTATTTTCTTTGCTTACTTCTGCTATTACATCGCGTGTACTTGTACATGCCGTAACCGTATGTTCTCCGTTTCGAAGTTTGTTTGGAATTATAGTATCTGTAGCTCCTGGATTCAAAAATTGTTTATTCATAGATGAGTAATTGTAAGTCCAACGTAAATTACCATCTACATATATGTTAACATTACCGTTAAAATCAGAGACTCGACCTTTTCCGATATTTCCATGTTCAACAATTAAATTTCCATTAAAAGGATTAAGTTCAATGTTTGTAACTGCTAGATCAGGAAGCTCACCAGTAGTGATAGAGCCTTCATTCCCTTCGACCATGTTCATTTGAACTTCAAGACAATTATTAGCTTCGTCTGTTTCACTTACATTATCACGTGCATCTATACATACTTTCACATTCCCATTTCCTTTTGGGATTTGTGAAGTGATGATGGAGCTTCCATCTGCATTTAGGAATCCAGTTTCTTTTAAATATTTCCAGTTATAAGTCCAAGCTACTTTTCCATCTACGTATACATATACAAATCCATCACTGTTCGCGTCTATCGCATCAGAACTCTCATTTGCAAGTTGAAAAGTAACTCGTGATTGATCATCCATAGATACGTTTTTTACTGTAAGGTCAGGTAGTATTTGAGCTACTGTTGTGCTTGCTAGTACGATTATACCAGCTAATACTGCTACAGCTTTCTTGGTTATTTTCATTGGAAATAAAGTTAAGAAAAATTCTTCTAAGATGCTAAAGCTACAGTATTTCTCGAAAAAGTCAAGCCCTATAGTATTGGCTATCCGAAAGCGCTTATGAGGAAGCAGCCTGCGAATATAATGATTGAGCCGATAATCCTAAATTTGCTAAATTTTTCCTTGAGGAGGAAGTGTCCAAATAGAACACCTATAATCACTGAGAATTGCCGTAGGGATACGATGTAGGCGAGCGGAGCGAGCAGGAATGCCATAAGTGTCATGAAATACCCTGGGAAGTCGAATATGGAAGCTAAAATTATGTTTTTACGATTGTTTATCCATTCGTATTTAATTGAATCGCGATACATATATATAATGATAGGCCATACGATTATTACATCGACAGTTAGCATTACCGAAAAAAGTGCGGGCCCAACTAGCAGCAAATCCGCCCCGGTAATTCCTTCGGGTGTAAATGCCTGGGTCAGAGTTTTATCTGTTACAGAAAATATTGCGGATAGGATACTTGTTCCGAATGCCAACATAATTGTAAGGCTTCGACATTGTCGAAAAGGTTCAAAAAAGCCTTTGAGCGTCATTGTATCCCTATGCATGATTACCCATGTGCCAAAGATGGTAAGGATAATCCCCAGGAGTCCTAAGATAGTTATTTCTTCATGCAAAACCAATACAGACCAAATCAGTACAAAAAGAGGCGCTAGCCGTGATAGAGGGTAAACTAGCGAAAGGTCACCTTTTATATATATTTTAGATTGAGTAAAAAAATAAAAGATATGCATAAGTATACTTGCCCCCAAAATACCCCAAGTAAGCGGCCCCACATTTCTCAGAATTTCAATTTCACTTACATCATTAAGCCAAAAATACACAAATATCGCCGGCACGGTCAAAATCACACCTCCAATCCAGTAGAGTAGGGTAAATGCATATTTATTGTAGCTCGTTTTATTAAACAAACTCTTGAATGCATGAAAAACCGCAGAGGTTAGCACGAGAACGATGGCAAGCGTGGTCATTTAAAGTGGCTTAAAGCCGGCTCATTATAGAGTCTTTATCACATGCTCCACAAGTCCGTATTTCTGAGCCTACCAGCTAGGTCCCGACATACGCCCACTCCTCAGTGAGTGATTACCAGGGAGTGGCTGGACAATGGTGTGGAAAAATGCTCTAATGTCTTTACGAAATTAAAACTTTATGGAAAATCATTACGGAAATCTTTTAAAAACTTCATGGAAGTACGCATATGGGTACCGCAAAAAAATGGTGCTTACGTACGTTATGTTCGTGATATCAAACTTCATATTTATGACTGCACCATATGTATTGTCACGTGTTTTGAATCAAATTCAAATCGGAGGAGATGGCATGATGATGAGAGTTACATGGTTGCTTTTGCTCTATGCGTCACTTGATTTTTGGTTTTGGTTATTCCACGGGCCGGCTCGAGTGATGGAGCGTACGGTTGCGTTTTATATAGTTAAAAATTTCAATGAAGATATGTTCGACATCATATCGAAATTACCTTTGAAATGGCACAAAGATCATCATTCCGGCAATACTATAAGTCGTATAAGGAAAGCATCTGATGCATTAAAAGAATTTACAAACAACAATTTTGATAATATAGCTACAATCGTGCGTGTATTCCTTTCACTCGGAGCTATCTTTTTCCTTTTGCCAAAATTTGGATTCCTGGCATTGGGTATTGGTGTTTCTATAGTTCTTATGATTTTTAAATTCGATAAATTTCTGGTGGCAACTTTGGATAAAACCAATGAAAAAACACATATATTTGAATCTACATTTTTTGATTATATAACAAACATCACGACAGTTATTACTTTAAGACTTGAGAAATTGGCAAAAAACGAAACCATAGGCAAAATTCAGAGTATTTTTCCGATTTGGCGTAAAAACATTCGTGTAAACGAAGTGAAATGGTTTGCGATGAATATGGGGCTGGCAGCTATGACATTTATCATTTTATTCACTTATATATATGAGCGTGTTTCAGCTGGTGAAGCGGTGATGGTGGGAAGTCTTATGGCGCTTTTTCAATATACCGAGCGATTTTCGGATACGTTTTATCGGCTTGGGTGGCAGTATGAACAACTTGTTTGGAGAAATACAGATATCAAAACAGTGAATGTGATTAAAAAGGCGTACGCAAAACTTAATAAGAAATTTTTGGAAAACTTCGAGCTTGGGGATTGGCACAAAATTCAAATTAAGAATTTGCATTTTAAGTATGAAGACCAAAAACATCTTAAACATACACTGAATGCTGTTAATGTGGATCTTGAGAAAGGTCTTAAAATCGCATTTGTCGGGGAGAGCGGGAGCGGGAAAAGTACGCTCATGACATTGATTCGTGGACTTGAGGAGGCGGGTAGGGTGATAGTTGATATAGATGGTAATAAATTTAATTCACTTAAAGTGATATCGGATACGGTGACGTTGATTCCGCAGGAGCCTGAGATTTTTGAGAATACGATAAAATACAATATAACCGCAGGGATTCATCATACGAATGAGGAGCTTGCGGAAGTATGCAGACTTGCTCGGTTTGATAGTGTTTTGCCGAGACTGCCAAAGGGTTTAAAAACGGATATAAAGGAAAAAGGTGTGAATTTATCCGGAGGCGAAAAACAAAGATTAGCATTGGCGCGTGGTATATTCGCCGCAAAGGAAAGTCAAATAATACTTATGGATGAGCCGACGAGCAGTGTGGATTCCAGGAACGAAATTCAAATTTACAAAAATTTATTCGAAGTTTTTGATGATAGGTGCATCATCGCATCCGTGCACCGTCTTAATTTACTCAAAATGTTCGATATTTTATATGTCTTTGAAAAAGGCAAACTTATAGAAAAAGGCGATTTTGGTACGCTCGTTAAAGCGGGTGGTTTATTTCAAAGCATGTGGCATTCATATGAGAAGAACAAAGCGTAAAACTACATTGTTTTAATCACATGATCGATGAGTCCGTATTTGAGGGCTTGTTCGGCACTCATATAGTTATCACGATCAGTGTCCTTTTCGACTTGTTCTTTTTTCTGACCTGAATGCTTCGCAAGAATTCCGTTTAGAATACCCTTAGTCTTTAGGATGTGTTCTGCATGAATACTAATATCTGAAGCTTGTCCTTCTGTTCCACCAAGTGGTTGGTGAATCATAACCTCTGCATGAGGTAGGCAGAATCTTTTACCTTTTGCACCACCGGTAAGAAGGATAGCTCCCATAGAAGCGGCCATACCTACACATACTGTAGAAACATCCGGTTTGATGTGTTGCATTGTATCATATATAGCAAGCCCTGCAGTCACATGGCCGCCCGGACTTTGTATATACATTATAATATCTTTTTTTGGATCTTCTTTTTCTAGGAAAAGAAGCTGCGCCACAATACTATTTGCAACATCTGAATCAATTCCTGAACCAAGGAAAATCACACGATCCTTTAATAAGCGAGAATATATATCGTATGCGCGCTCTCCATCATGTCGTTTTTCAATAACTGTCGGTACAAGTACTGTGTTCCTAACCGGCTTGTGCATACTTGTAAGTCCATGTGTGTTTCCCATATCTTGCATAGTTTTTATTTTTATGTGAAATATTTCCATTTCATTATACTGGAAAATTAGGAGCTTTGAGATGTATTCTGCTTGACTTAGGCGTTATATGGTTGTTCTTTGATCAAGAAAGCTTTACATATTGCGTGGATCTGTAATACTTCTTTCAAATAATCCAAAATTCATGAAGCCTAGAGGTTTAGCAATGGTGGGAGCAATGATATTAAGTTTGTCCGGTGTGCCGGAGGTTATGGCTGATGATGTAGGTGATGGGGCGGTCGCCACTTCTAAAGCTTCAAGTAGTGTAAGAGAGTTAATGGCAAGGCTATATGAAACAGATGCTAAGTGCGATGAGCAAGCAAGTAAAGAGTTACTCAAAGAGGTGTATCCATTGGTAGCAGGCCATCAGGCATTTATATTTGGTAGAAAAACAAGAGATAATTTAAAGGATAAATGCCCTGATAAAGCCAAAAATATTTCAGCATTACTTAAAAGTAATCAGCCTGAAATGTGGTATTTGTTATCGTTTGAAAAATTATATGTATCACAGCCTAGTCCTGAATTGATTTTTGGTGAAATAAAAAGAGTTATTGATTTAATAGAAGCGAAGCTTGAAGAGGCAAATGATAAGGGTTTAAGTTATAAGGAGCAGCGGCTCTATATGAAGCAATATAGTGATTCACTTTAGTTAAATGGATTTTTATTATAAATAAATAGTAAATTCGTTTGACTTTGGGTAATACATTGCTAAAATACCCCTGCTCTAAGGACGTGTTCTCAAGTTTTTTTATGGCCAACTAAAGTCTCTACTAGCGACTAAAACGGCTTGAGGGACGGTTCGGAGAGGCTAACGATCTTTTACATTCAGGAAATAGTAGAGAAATTACTCACATCTATTTTTTTTGAAGTTTTTTTTAAAACTTTGTGATTATTTATAATCAATGTTAATTTTATACGAAGAGTTTGATCCTGGCTCAGGATGAACGCTGGCGGTGTGTCTAATACATGCAAGTCGAGCGCGTCTTTAAGACGAGCGGCGAACGGCTGAGGAACACGTTGGTAACTGCCTCGCACTCAGGGATAGCCCACTGAAAAGTGGATTAATACCGGATGGTCCCGCAAGGGTAAAGATTTATCGGTGCGAGAGGTGCCTGCGTCCTATCAGGTAGTTGGTGAGGTAATGGCTCACCAAGCCTATGACGGGTAGCTGGTCTGAGAGGATGACCAGCCAGAATGGGACTGAGACACGGCCCATACTCCTACGGGAGGCAGCAGTAGGGAATATTCCGCAATGGACGAAAGTCTGACGGAGCGACACCGCGTGGTTGATGAAGCCCTTAGGGGTGTAAAGACCTTTTCTGGGGGAAGAATTCTGACGGTACCCCAGGAATAAGGACCGGCTAACTACGTGCCAGCAGCCGCGGTAATACGTAGGGTCCAAGCGTTATCCGGAATCATTGGGCGTAAAGCGTCCGCAGGCTGTGTATTAAGTTGGATGTTAAATCCTGGGGCTCAACTCCAGGCCTGTATCCAAAACTGGTATACTAGAGTCTTTCAGAGGTATGTGGAATTCTGTGTGTAGGGGTAAAATCCGTTGATATACAGAGGAACACCAAAAGCGAAGGCAGCATACTGGGAAAGTACTGACGCTCATGGACGAAAGCGTAGGTAGCGAAGAGGATTAGATACCCTCGTAGTCTACGCCGTAAACGATGGATACTCGGTGTTGGAGTGCTTGACGCTTCAGTGCCTAAGCTAACGCATTAAGTATCCCGCCTGGGGAGTACGGTCGCAAGATTAAAACTCAAAGGAATAGACGGGGGCCCACACAAGCGGTGGATCATGGGGTTTAATTCGATAATAAGCGAGGAACCTTACCTAGACTTGACATAATTGAGAATTCTTTGGAAACAGGGAAGTGCCTTTTGGAACTCTTTTACAGGTGCTGCATGGTTGTCGTCAGCTCGTGCCTTGAGGTGTTCGGTTAAGTCCGTAAACGAGCGCAACCCATGTCATTAGTTGTATATTTCTAATGAGACTGCCGGTCACAAACCGGAGGAAGGTATGGATGACGTCAAATCAGCATGGCCCTTATGTCTAGGGCGACACCCGTGATACAATGGCCGGTACAGAGGGTAGCAATATCGTAAGATGGAGCCAATCCTTAAAACCGGTCTCAGTTCGGATTGAAGGCTGCAACTCGCCTTCATGAAGCTGGAATCACTAGTAATCGTTGATCAGCCACGCAACGGTGAATGCGTTCTCGGATCTTGTACTCACAATAAAAGCGCCGGGCAGTTTATCAATCTAAGGAGTTCAAATCTCCTCCTCCGTTTCCCAAACGGAGCGTAGTTTAAAGGTAGTCGCGTATCGCGAGGTACGCGGTGAAGGACCTGGAAACGAATGGTAGTCCAACCAAGAAAGAATCGTATCGACTTCTGAACCTAGGCGGTGAGCAGAAGGAAGATATAATAGAGCGATTCGTTGGAATGTCAGGAACAGAATGATAGATAACCCCGGGAGATCTCACGCTGTTTCAATATTATGTTATAATATTGAATAATGAAACTTACGCAGCGTAAGAAGTCAGCTGAGCTATAGTAACTTCTGATAAGAGTATCAGAATGAAGGGCTCACTCAGATGCATATGGAAAAAATAACTTCAGATTACATCGTTGGTCTTGTGGATGGAGAGGGAAGCTTTACAGTCTATGTGAAGAATCCTGATTCAAAGAAGCAAGTCATACGACGAACAAAAGTAGAACCACGGTTTTTTCTGAAACTTATCGAGAAAGATAAAAAAATTCTCGATGAACTCAAGAAATTCTTTGGGTGCGGGAACGTGTATTTTCAGAAAGACACTCGTCCCAATCATCAAAATTGTTATCGTTATGAAGTAGCCAACAGGAAACATCTGGAAACCATTATTATTCCATTCTTCAAAAGTAATTCTTTGAGGTTATGTTCAAAGAAAAGTGACTTTGTAATTTTTTGCAGGATTTTTAAGATGATTATGAAAAATGATCATTTCAAAGATTCGGGATTGCGTAGGATATACGCGCTCAAGCAGACAATGCATTAGAGCTCGTCGTGTGCGGGAAATCCGCAGGCACGATGGGAACATCAATTCGTAGTTTTACGAAGATAATCGCCCGTCACACCAAGAGAGCCGGCAGTACCAGAAGGCCCCGGGTTAAATCGGGGACGACGGTAAGGTTGGTAATAAGGGTGAAGTCGTAACAAGGCATCCGTAGCGGAAGCTGTGGATGAATCACCTCCTTTCTAGGGAGATAAAGGTGTTAAAAAGAGTTGATGGTCAACATCAAATTCTTAAACCCATTGGGTCGTTCACTGTACAACTATTTGCTAACGTTTCGACGAAAGCAAAACTAGCAGTGAAACCAAAGCAGACATAGAGACTTACGCAAAGGACTAACCACAAAAGGTTTTGATTATTGTTTACCCAGTGAAATTGCTCTTTTAGAGCACCCGCTTGCGGGATTTCACGGGGTTAAATTACAAATTATCTGATGGAGCGCTCTTCAATGAGTGATTCCCCGCGAAGGGAATTTCATCAGGTAAGAATCATATACTCTACGCACAGTATTCCAAGATAAAGGAATTTCTTCGTTTACTGCTGTAAGACACGGAAACTCGTCGCAAGACGGGTTTTCTTGTTTTTCCAGAAGCCTTTATTGTTTCAAGAAACACCTTAAATAGGGTGTTTTTTGGTGTGTGTTATAATACAACCATAATGTAACTAACATAAAACTATGAAAAAGAATATTTTTCTCTCGGTTGTCGGACTGGCAGCCTTTGCTGTTTTGGTATTACCTGTTTCTGCACAAAAACCAGCAGATGTAGGTAAGCCAGCAGAAAAGCCATTGCAGGCACAAACCGCACAGGCAAACCCAAATGCCAATAAAGGCCAGGTGAATATTCCTACGAGTGATGCTGCCGAAACTACTCAACCAGCGACAGAAAAAAATGTCAAAGGTCAAGCAACGGCCGAATCACATCGCAGTGCGGTGGCGAGTTTTGTTCAGAGTCTCTTGGCCGTAGCTGACAGAGAAGGAGGCATCGGAGCACAAGTGAAAGTGGTAGCCCAGCAGCAAAAAGATTCCCAAGAAGCAGTGGCAGGGGAAATCAATGCAGTCGAAAATCGCAGTCCTTTGAAGACTTTTTTCCTGGGAACGGATTATAAGAACGTCGGAGCGCTTCGCAGTGAGATGGTAAAAACCAGAAATGATATCGCACAGCTTACACGGTTGGCAGCCAAAGCGGAAAACCCAGAGGATAAGACTGCGCTCGAAACTCAAATTCAGTCTCTAGAACAAGAAGCCAAAAAGATTGATACTTTTATCACCGATAATGAAAGCCAGTTCAGTCTCTTTGGATGGGCAGTAAAACTGTTCCAGTAAAGAGCGCAGGAGGTCGTTCATTGTATGATTATTTCGTGGAGCTTCGGTGAAGCGAAATCTTCCGCCTTGGGCGGAGAGATAAGCACCCAAATGGGGTGCTTTATGGCGTTACGTTGATGTGTGTTATATTGGATGTACTCCATTGCCATACTCATTAAAAATATAATCCCGGTAATTTGAATGATGATGAAGGATGATTTGAATAATTTTTTAGCGCTATTCAATATATCGGAGAAGGATTTTGAATCCACCAATTTAAAGTGGGAAGATTTGCAGTCTATAAAAAAAGATTATAAAGAAATCAGAAAAGAATTAAATCTTATCGCAAGGTATATAGAAGAAAAACTCCATACCTTGGACACAGTCCATTCCGTGAGATATAGAATAAAAGACCCCGATCATCTTTTAGCCAAGATAATAAGAAAGAAAATCAAAGATCCAAATCGCGAGATTACCATTCACAACTATAAATCTTCGATTACAGATTTAATTGGAATAAGAGCTATTCATCTCTTTAAAGAGGATTGGGTGTCTATTCATAAATTTATAGAGGATAATTGGGATTTGCACGAGCAACCGGTAGCGTATATTAGAGAAGGAGATGCGGGTCTCTGTGTTGAGGAATACGAAAAGTATAAATGCAATATCGAATTGCATCCCCATGGGTATAGATCGGTGCATTACCTCATCCAGTCAAGACCTGGCAGAAATCCTTATATTGCTGAAATACAAGTGAGAACTATTTTTGAAGAAGGCTGGAGCGAAATAGATCATACGATAAAATATCCCAATAACATCGTTGATCCTCTACTCAATAAATTCCTCGATACATTCAACGTACTGGCTGGGAATTCTGATCAAATGGGATCTTTCGTGAGACGCTTAAAAGATGATTTGCTCAAAGGAACAGAAAAGATTGAAGAGTATGAAAAATTAACTGAAAAGAATACTGAAATAATCAATGATTTGAGGAAAAGGATTGCTGGGACTATTGGTGAGCTCAATTCCAAAATTCGGAATGTCGCATTAAAAATAAATGCCGTAGCCTCAAGCGGAATTGCTACGGAAGCATTTAAAAATATTCTTAGCGCAGTCAGGGTGATGGCCTCCAAATTTGAGCTCATGATGGCCACTCGTCCTCAAGAAGCGGCAAGCTTTCTTGAATCAGCCGAACAGAAATTAGAACGAGTAGAAAAGTTGCTCGAGATGACTCTCGAAGAAAATAATAGTAGTAATAATACTGATGCTGCTGGTGGAGAAGCAGTGGCTGGATCGTATAAAAAGGATGTCGCTTCTTTCATGCATAATTTGAAAACCATAGCGGAGTTGGAGGGAGGTGTTGCGCAAAAAATGCTCATGGATGTGCAGGGGCAGGATGGTTTTCAAACAAAAATTGAAAACGCAGTCAATGAAATCAGGGGGAGAAGCGGATTTGTAAAATTTCTTATCGGGCCAAAATATAAAAGCATTCAATCTTTACAGGCTGAAATAGTTGCGAACCAGGAAAGAATGAAGATACTGACTGACGCAGCGAATCTCATAACCGATCCGGCTGTCCAGTTTGTATTACAGAAGCAAATTGATTTGTTCGCTCGACAGAACAGTCATTTGAAGGCGTTTGTCGCTAAAAGAGAGCGCGGCATAAATTTGTTTGGGTGGCTCGTCCAGCTATTTCATTAAAAGCCAAGAGTATCATCGTGCTGTAGGTCAAAGCGCCACCATTCCAATGGTGGTTTTTGAGAGGCGAAGATCTGCCAATTCTAGCCGAAACCACTAGTGGGTAACTCGCCTTGACTTCGCGTGCTACGAAGGAAAGGTATTGGTGTTTGTGATATACTTTGAATCATGAATAAAATCTTACTATTGGATGCGGATGGGGTGGCGGTCGCGCCACGAGAGAAATACTTTAGCACGCGATATGTAGAAGACTTCGGCGTTTCCTCAGACATCATCGTGCCGTTTTTCAAGAACGAGTTCAATGATTGTCTGACTGGGAAGAAAGAATTGCGGGAAGTTTTCAGCGAAGAGGATCTTCTGGAAAAGTGGGGATGGAAGGGATCTCTGGATGAGCTGCTCGAGTACTGGTGGGCGGGGGAGAATAAACGCAATGAGCCAGTTCTTGCAATCGTGAAAAATCTCCGAGCGGAGGGAATGAAATGTTACCTTGCAACTGATCAGGAAAAGAATCGGGCACAGTATTTGTTGCGTGATATGCGGCTGGCTGAAGATTTTGATGGAGCATTTTTTTCTTGTGACCTTGGTGCTCGAAAGCATGAGGCTCTCTATTGGGAGAAAGTCATGGCTACTCTGGGCAATCCGGATCCTGCGACTGTTTCTTTCTGGGATGATGAAGAAGAAAATATCGAAGTTGCTCAAAAAGCGGGCATTGATGCTCACTTGTTCACAACAGTTGAAGATCTGAAAAGAGGGTTGAAGATTTGATTACCGCTCGTGATCAATTTTGCCAGTTTTTGCTTCGATCATTCCCACGGCGCGGGTGAGATACTTGTAGCGCGCCTTGAGTTTTTCGTATTCTTCAGGTGAGATGTTTGTTTTCTCTTTCAAAAAATTCAAAGCTACTACAATAGGAATAAGGCCTTGCTTTGCGGCCTCTCTCGCTAGATGATTTGGAGCGTCTTTGACAGCGAGGTCTGTGATAGCATAGAGCTCTGCGATAGGGTGAGTTGCTTCAAAAGCAGTAAGCAATCCTTCAAGTTCGTTTATTTTTTGTTCACACTCCTCAGGACTTAGTTGGGCAACTTCCGGTTCGTCGGCATATTTTGCCAGCCATTCTGGTGCTTGCTCCGCGTGCGCCGGATTGAGTTCAGTCACACTTGTTCTCGGATGGCCTTTCGGTTCCTGTTCCGGTGACGGATTGGGTTTGGGAAATTCGTGTTCGTTCATATACATAAGTGTATCATATCGGGAAAAACCTGGCTCAGAGGGCTTTGCTTTCCAAGCCAACCGGTTTTTTGTTTGACTTAGAGAGAATTGAATAAATTGAAAACCGCGTAGCTTGTGGGCTAGGCGGTTTTGTTTGCTTCGGTATTACGAAGACTTTTGTTCTGGAGAGAGGCGGGGCGTGCTGTTTAGTAGAGTTGTCTCTTCTTGAGATCGATGTCGCGGACAGTTTTGGCGGCATCCCAGGAGAAATGGAAAGCTGGTCCAGTCCATCTGCTTATCTCTTTGTAACTTCCGTCTTTCAGGTAACTTGCTTTGGCTTGCCACCCGAGCATAAATTTCCATCCGTCGCTTTCCGTTTTAACCCACGGACTAACGACAGTGTACGTTTCCGTTGAGTTTGAGACTTCGATGGAGCACTCGAAGTTGTTTTTGATGCAGTACTCGTTAAAGTTGTATTCTTTTGCGGATGCTTGTTGCCCTTCGTTTCCCGACTGGGTGATGTTGTTGGTAATATACCATCCCATGGCGAGACCGAAGATCAAGAGGAGTCCTGACCAAGTCAAACTCGTTTTGTTCAGGATTGTCTCCTTGCAGGTTGTTAGTGAACGAAATTCAGAATACTTATTCTGACCTCCTATTATAGCACTATTTTGTGTTATTGTCAATCGCAGAAAAATGGCTTAACCTATTGACTTTTTCGCTCTTTCCTGCGATACTCTGATTTAGCCAGAATTGACAATTGATATCAGGATTTTTGAGAGATGATTCTATCTCTATGTATTCCTTCCAGCGCACTGTAAGGGGGAGCAGTCATTTCGTTGCGGCGACTCAGAACGCTGCCTAACACGATTGACACTTTGTCCTCGCAGAGAGCATTGGTGTTTTTGCCCAAGCTCTAAGGAATGTGGCTTCTTCGGCGCAAGCTTAATACGCCGTTCTCACAGGAGCCACTCAGTAGGCTGTGACCACAAGGCAATCGCGCGCGACCAGAATCGCCGCGCCAACGCCTTCACAAGCCGAGAAGTGCTGGGGGACGGCAGGGTGTAAGACCACCTTGCCGGACTACACGAGGAGGAAGACAATGAATATCTGTCTTCCTCCTCTCTCAAAAGTCCTGATAGGCCGGTTCTTTTAGAAGGTTAATAATTTGTATCAGGATTCTTGAGAGATGATTCTATCTCTGTAGTATTCTTTCCGATGTTCTAGGCGGACGCTTAGGTGCGGGTGCGGGGCTTGCCCTAGTGAATGCTGTAGTGAAGCATGCTGTGCTCGTTTGGGCTCTCCTCCCTGGCTTCAAACGGCAATATGCAGCGCAATATCGGAGAACGGCCGTGTTTATTTCCGGCCGGACTACATGAGGAGGAAGACAAAGAACATTTGTCTTCCTCCTCTCTCAAAAGTCCTGATATTTGCTCAAAAAACACCCGGAAGGGTGTTTTCTTGCGGGGATTTTTTGACAATGAGCTTTGAATTCTTTTGAAAAGTGGTATAATTTAGGTGTCGTTTTAATACAAACACAAATAAAATGTTTACAATGAAAAAGAGTACAGCCTTGATCGCGCTGGTGGTGTTAATCAGTGTTTTCGTTTACTATCGGTACGCGGTAAAAGTACTGCAGGTGAACAAAGGTGAGAATGAGGTACCGGTGACGGATATGCTTCCGGTCGGAGCGAAGAAAGTGAGCGCGACGGTCAAATATATGGCGACAGAGGACAAGGAAGACGAACTGCGTTTCGTTTTGACTATCGACAAACAAGGGAACATAACTGAAGTCGCTACCTTGGACGCGAAGACGAATGAAGTGCCTGAAAAGAAAAAGGCGTTCAACGAGCAAGCCACGGTTATGATTGTGGGGAAGAAGTTGAGCGAACTCTCGGCTATCGATAATGTCGCAAAATCGACGTTGACAACAAATGCTTTCAACAGCGTCATCGATCAACTGAAAGCACAATTGTAAATGATGGAAAAATTTTCTTTTACCGGATTGGGGACAAAATGGTCCGTCATCGTTGACGGCAAACCATTTCGAAATGAGGTAAAGGAAAGTATTCTTCAATATGTGGAGGACTTCGAAAACCGTTTCTCGCGTTTTTTGCCGGAGTCCGAGGTGAATGCTTTTCGAGAGTCGCCGGCTGGCGATTTTGTTCTTTCCAAAGAATTTTTTCTTCTGCTTACCGTCGCGGATAAGCTTCGAGTCTTGACTGATGGTGCGTATGATCCGGCAGTGGCGAGCGTTCTCGAAGAGGCGGGTTATGGTGCAAAGCAGGGTTTGAATTCTCTCAAGAAAAATGAGAGATTTTTTGTTCCAGCGTGGTCACTCAGAGGTGAAAAACTGACAATTGATGGTCCGGTTGCATTTGACCTCGGAGGTATCGGGAAAGGATATTGCATCGATCGGGTAGCTGAGATAGTTAAGCGTTTTGGATATAATTATTTTCTTGTGGATGGCGGCGGAGATATGGTAGCAACAACGAAGGCGGATGGGAGTGCGTGGCGGATTGCCGTTGAATATCCCGGGAAACCGGATATGGTCGCAAGTGTCGTGAATCTAGCTCATCAAGGTGTGGCAGTGTCTGATAGCTTTCGACGGCGCTTCGGGAAATGGCATCACTTGGTAGACGTACAAGAAAAAAAGCCGGTGGAGAAAATCATCGGGTGCGCCGCTGTAGCGAGAGACGCGTGGGCAGCTGATTGTATGACTTCCGGACTTTTCTTCGCGCCTCCCGAGAATTATCATACTTTGGCACAGGAATTCGAAGCCAGTTAT